>CAYVPI010000007.1:0-69414 GCA_964453495.1 uncultured Pseudomonas sp.
CGGTCATGCCTTCTTCGATGAACGGCAGAACGCTTTCGATGTCTTCGGCGTTCAGTTCGTACATGGTGTAGTCGGTGGTGTCCATGAACGTGTAGCTGTCACCACTGATGAACGACAGGGTCGCTTCTTTGCGGTCCAGGATCACGTCGTCCAGCTTGTCGTCGGCGCTGTATACGGTTTCAGTCTTGTAACCGGTCAGCAGGTTCTTCAGCTTGGTCTTCATGATCGCGCTGTTACGACCAGACTTGGTGAATTCGGCTTTCTGCACCAACCAAGGATCGTTGTCGATACGGATGACGGTGCCGGGTTTCAGTTCTTTACCAGTTTTCATTACGAATATCCGAATTTGGATGGTGATATACAAAATCTAGGCCGCATATCATATCCAATTTAGGTAAAACTGTACCAGCGTCGTGGCAAGATCGGGCTGAGCGGCCTGTTGCCCGCACCAACGCTCGGCATGCCCGGCCAACTCCCGCTCATGCTGCAGCAGCTGCAACCAGCCCTCCCCCATGTCGCGGTCCATGTTCCAGGCCCGCCACAAGTTGACCAGCGCCTGGCTGGCGGCCGGGCTCAAACCTTGAGTGTAAAGGCTCAGGAATGCCTCGAGCTTTTCCCAGTGTGCGTATTCTTCCTGCACGTAGATATGCCAGAGCAGCGGGCGCCCTGCCCATTGCGCCCGAACGAAGGAATCCTCGCCGCGCACGGCATTGAAGTCACAAGACCAGAGCAGGCGGTCGTACTGATCCTGACTGACGAATGGCAATACCTGCACAGTCAGCGCGCCACGCACCTCGACCGCCCCGACAGGCAGCGCGTCGACACCCAACCAGGCCTGCAAATCCCCCAGAATCCGCCCCTCCGGTACCAGCACATGGTTGGGCCGAGCATCGCTGGCCATCACCCGCAACCAACCGGCCAAGCCGGCATTTTCATAGGCAAACAGGGAAATCAGCCGGGCGTCGGCAACCGCTGCAACGCCCAGAGACCGCAGGAACGCCTGCCGGGCAGCCGGGTCCTGCTGAAACGCCTGGCGCTGCTGTAACAAATTGCCTTCACGCAATAAGCCACCGGTGCCCACCTGGAATCCCGGAAAGAAGAAAAACTTGCGCAGGCCATTGGGCTGCGGCGAGGGCAAGCCGTGGCAACCCACCACCCAGTCTTCAGCGCTGAGGTAATCCAGGTTCAACCACAGCGGTGCCCGCTCGCGAGCCACCATCGCCTCGACATACGCCCGGGGCAATTGGCAGGCGAAGGCGCCAATCACCACGTCAGCAACGGCGGTGGGCTGCCAGTGCGCCGACCATTGGCAAACCAGCACCCCGTGACAGTGCTGCTGCAGCGCTTGCACATCGGCCTCGGGGCACAAACGCACGAACGCTCCCAGGTCATCGACCCATAGCCGCACAGCCAACTCATGCTCGGCAACCAGTTGCCGCGCCAGCCGCCAGGTCACGCCAATGTCGCCGTAGTTGTCGACGACGCTGCAGAAAATATCCCAAGAGGCTTTCATAATTGCGCTTTCACTCGCCACAGCATCAAAAACCATCGATTGTCCGGATAAATGATCGCAGACAAAAGGCCTCATGCCGATAAAACCCTGCATCGACGTGCGACAATCAAGGCATTGCGTTCACCGCCAGGAGGCTGCCATGCCCAACCGCCCACGTCGCCACATGCTGTCCGTTACCCTCAGCCCCTGGCACCTGACCGGTTGCATTGCCTTGGGCATGTGGCTGGGGTTCGTTGCCATCGTGCTGACCTGCTGGCTGGCCTATAAGATTCTGTTCAACGTCCCGCTACCGTTGGGGGGCGGCGCCGAGAGCAGCCAGCAGAGCGCGCCCATCACCCAGCCAGAACTGGATGATCCGGTATTCGAGCAGTACGAGGAAAACCTGCGCAAGCAGCAACTGCAACAGGCAGAAACCCAGGCACGCAACAACGAACGCAACCAGTCCAAGCCCAAGTGCCAGTTCTGGCTGCAACAGAACCAGACCGCCCCCACCGAGAAGAGCCGGGCCAATGTCCTCAAGTTTTGCGATTGATATGAACAAACAAACTTTGCTCGGCCTGATCGTCGACAGGCTGACCGTCGACCTCGATGTGGCCCAGCGCGCGGCTCAAACGGCTTATGAGACGGCCACCCACGAAGAGAACGTGGCGGAAAACAAATACGACACCCTGGGCCTGGAAGCCTCTTACCTGGCTACCGGGCAAGCGCGGCGCATGGAGGAAATCCGCCAGGCGCTAGGGTTGTACCGGCAACTCAGCCTGCGCGACTATGACGAGCAATCCGGCATTCAGGTCAGCATGCTCATCACCCTCCAGGCCGAGAATGGTAATCAGCAACTGCTGTTCCTGGGCCCCGACGCGGCCGGCTTGAAAATCGCCTGCCAGGACCAGTGGATTACCGTCATCACCCCACGCTCACCGCTGGGCCAAAGCCTGCTCGGCAGGCATGAAGGCGAAGAAGTGCAGATCAGGGTCGCTGGCATCAGCCAATTGCATGAAGTGCTGAAGGTCGTCTGATTCAAATAGCGCTGAAACGCCGGGCCAGTTGCTGCTCGGCGAACTGCTCGATGACAAAATCGACAAATGCCCGTGTTTTCCCCGGCAACAACTTATGTTCGGCGTAGTACAGGGAGATGTTGCCATCGTCCACGTACCAGTCCGGCAATACCCGCTGCAACGCACCGCTGCGCAAGTAGGGCACGGCAAACGGCATGCTCACCAGGGCAACGCCCAAGCCCTGCTCGGCCGCGGCACAGGCGGCTTCGGAATCGCTCATGGTCATGCGTATCCGCAGGTTGAGCGGGCTGTGCGCCTGGGCGCGGTTGCTCAATGGCCAGGAACGCACCCGGCCGGTCTGCGGTGAACGAATGAGAATGCCGTCGGCCCCTTGCAGGTCGTCGGGGTGGCGAATAGGCGGGCAGCCTGCCAGGTAGGCGGCGCTTGCCACCAGCACTCGGTGGGCTGGCGTCAGCTTACGGGCAACCACGCCTGGTGGAAGCTCAAAACCGCCGCCGATGGCTGCATCGAACCCCTGGGCTATCAAGTCCACCTGGCGGTTGTCGAAATGCCAGTCAGGCGTGATAGCCGGGAAACGCCGCAAGAATTCACCGAGCAGCGGCACAATGTACAACCGCCCGAACACCGTGCCCATGCTGACCTTCAAGGTACCGGCCGGCTGCCCTTCGGCACTGGCCAGGTTAGCAACCGCATTCTGGATGATCTGGAAACTGCCTGCCACCTCCTGCAGAAATCTTTGGCCAGCTTGCGTCAAAGTCAGGCTACGCGTACTACGCTGGAACAGCCGCACGCCCATCCTGGCCTCAAGGCGGGCAACATTTTTGCCTACGGCAGCAGGTGTCAGGCTCAGGCGTCGCGCAGCCTCGGCGAAACTCCCCGCCTCGGCGCTGCGGACGAAACACTCGATACTGCTGAAACTTTCCACCGGCTCACTCGATACATTTGGTTTACTCCGAGTATAGCAATTACCATCTACACAGCTGGTAATCGGAGGTCGATACTCGCCCCATCAGCAAGGCATACCGCCTTGGATATCCGGAGCATCTCGCTATGTCGACCCAAGCAAACCTCACTGGCAAAGTAGCACTGGTTCAAGGCGGCTCGCGCGGCATCGGCGCGGCCATCGTGCAACGCCTGGCCGATCAGGGCGCCGCCGTAGCCTTCACCTATGTCAGCTCGGCAGCCAAGGCCAATGAATTGCAAGAGAACATCAACGCAGCCGGGGGCAACGCCCTGGCGATCCTGGCTGACAGCGCAGACGCTGCGGCCATTCGCCAAGCCGTCACTACAACAGTGACAACCTTCGGTCGGCTCGACATCCTGGTCAACAATGCCGGCGTACTGGCCCTCGGGACGCTGGAAGCGTTCAGCCTGGAGGACTTCGACCGCACCCTGGCCATCAACGTACGCAGCGTTTTCGTCGCCACTCAGGAAGCGGCGCGACATATGAATGAAGGCGGTCGTATCATTAACATTGGCAGCACCAATGCCGAGCGCATGCCGTTTACCGGTGGCGGCCCTTACGCCATGAGCAAATCGGCACTGGTTGGCTTGACCAAGGGCCTGGCCCGAGACCTCGGCCCACGGGGCATTACTATCAACACCGTACAACCAGGCCCTGTCGACACCGACATGAACCCGGCTGACGGGGAATTTGCCGAAACGCTGATCGGCCTGATGGCGGTCGGCCGCTACGGCAAAGCCAGCGAGATCGCCAGTTTCGTGGCCTACCTGGCCGGCCCGGAGGCGGGTTACATCACGGGTGCCAGCTTGACGATCGACGGAGGTTTTTCCGCATGAGCTATCTTGAACCGTTGCGATGAGCCCTTGTCGCATAGGAGGAGTGAGGGCAATCCTACTCCCTACAAAATACAGACCTGGCGCCCCTATGGAGGGCGCCAGGCTAGTTTCTGGGTCCTACTGCCAAAATGGAATCAGCAATGACAAGACTTACGATCCAAGCGGGCGACTTCTTGCAAGGGGAAGGTGAATACACCGACGGAGCGATCACCCTCAGGACGTTGAAAAACCCTCAGCAGGGAGAGAAGATCACCCTCAATCGCATCAAAGAGATGACCATCGCCAACCAGGAAAGTAGCAGGAGCCTGGGCAGCACCCTCGGCTGGGGCATGGCGGGCGCCCTGGTGGCCGGCCCGATCGGCATGATTGCCGGCATGTGGCTGGGCGGCAAGGAAGAGGAAGTGACGTTTGTGGCCAAACTCAAAGATGGGCGCAAGCTGATGGCCATCACCGACGCCAAGACGTACACGAAATTATCCAGGGCGCTGAAAAAACAGGCGTGAAAAACACAAAACCCCTGGCTTCACAAGGAAACCAGGGGTCTTGTATGGAATATGGCGGTGAAGAAGGGATTCGAACCCTTGATACAGTTTCCTGTATACACACTTTCCAGGCGTGCTCCTTCAGCCACTCGGACACTTCACCGTTTCTCTGCAAACCTGTTCGGTCTGTCGAGGCGCGCTAATGTAGTCGATAGTGCTTTGTTTGGCAAAGGTTTTTTTCAGAATTTTCATGCGCTTAAGCACTTAACTGAAAATAAGCTCCAAGCCACCCCGCTAATGAGGGCATAGCCGCCAATCTCCGGTGGCGTTTAACCAGCATCTTCAGCACACACCTGCTTCTATATGCCTACAGGGCCAAATGCCTGACTCACCAGTCAGTCATGGCGCTTTACCTCGGCTCGACGGCTGGGTAACGTCTGCCTCACTTCTTAACAAGGAACCGTGTCATGAGTGAGCTGATTTCCTACCAACTCGATGACGGCATCGCGACCCTTACGCTCAGCAATGGCAAGGTCAATGCCATCTCCCCGGATGTGATCGCCGCTTTCAATGCTGCGCTCGATCAAGCGGAGAAAGATCGCGCCGTGGTGATCATCACCGGCCAGCCGGGCATTCTCTCCGGCGGTTACGACCTCAAGGTGATGACCTCCGGGCCACAGGCCGCCATCGGCCTGGTAACGGCTGGCTCCACCCTGGCCCGGCGCCTGCTGGCACACCCTTTCCCGGTCATCGTCGCCTGCCCAGGGCATGCGGTCGCCAAAGGCGCCTTTATCCTGTTGTCGTCCGACTACCGTATCGGCGTCGAGGGCCCGTTCAGCATCGGCCTCAATGAAGTCCAGATCGGCATGACCATGCACCACGCCGGCATCGAGCTGGCCCGCGACCGTCTGCGCCGCTCGGCCTTCCATCGGTCGGTCATCAACGGGGAAATGTTCGACCCGCTCAGCGCCGTGGATGCGGGCTTCCTCGACAAAGTCGTCAAGCCTGAAGAATTGCAGGACGCGGCCCTGACCGCTGCCCGCCAGCTGAAGAAGATCAACATGACCGCGCATAAGAACACCAAACTCAAGGTGCGCAAGGCGTTGCTCGAACTATTGGACGACGCGATCATCCGCGACCAGCAACACATGGGCTGAGCCCGAACCAGACACACTGCAACTGGCCGGTCGATAACACCGGCCAGTTTTGCTTCCCATTGCGCATTTGCCGAAGGTAGTGCACAGCCGTACACTGCGCCGCCTTTGCCCCGTCGAGTTGCGCAATGCTCTACCTTGTTCGCATGTTGCTGTTGAGCCTGCACTTTCTGTTGGTTGGCGTGCTGTGCGTGCTGATCGGCTTGTGCCGCCCTTTCAACCCGGACAACAGCCGACTGTTTGCCCGCCTCTATGGCTGGGCGGCGACCTTTATTTTGCGCCTGAACATCCAGGCCGAGGTTGGCCCCCTGTTCGACCAGCCGCCTGGCTGCGTGATCATTGCCAACCACCAATCCAACTACGACCTGTTCGTACTCGGCCCGGTCGTGCCACGGCGCACAGTGTGCATTGGCAAAAAGAGCCTGAAGTGGGTGCCTCTGTTCGGCCAGTTGTTCTGGCTGGGCGGTAACGTGCTGATCGAGCGCGGCAACGCCTACCAGGCGCGCAAGGCCATGCTGACGACCACCCGCACGCTGCAACAGGAAGACACCTCAATCTGGGTATTCCCCGAGGGCACGCGCAACGCTGCTGCCGACCTGCTGCCATTCAAGAAAGGCGCATTCCAGATGGCAATCGAAGCCGGGGTGCCGATCGTGCCGGTGTGTGTAAGCCGCTACGCCCGGCGCATGCGCCTGAACCGCTGGAACAGTGGCCACATCATCATTCGCTCTCTGGCACCGATCCCGACTGCCGGTCTCGGGCAACAGGACATGCCCGCGTTGATGGAGCAGTGCCGCGCGCAAATGCAGCAATGCATCCAGAACATGGAGCGCGAACTGCAGCACGCCTGAGTCTTCACGCGCGTGACTATTCTTTGCTGACAATCGCCTGGCAGACCAAGCTAAGCTTGCACGCTGCTTTCACTGCCAATTGGAATAGAAGCGAACAACCATGGGTCGAGTCGTTGCTGCCGCGGTGTATAACGCCGGCAAAAGAGTTACCGATATCAGCCTCGACGAAGGCTGCCAGTGGGCGAGCAAGCCCGAGCATTTCGTCTGGATCGGCCTGGAGCAGCCTAGTGCCCAGCAATTGGCCACGCTGCAGCAGCAGTTCAACCTGCACGAACTGGCCATCGAAGATGCCCTGGAAAAGCACAGTCGGCCCAAGCTGGAAACTTTCGGCGATGCGTTATTTATCGTGACGTACTCACCGATCCGGCACGAAGGCACGTTGCAATTCATCGAAACCCACATCTTTGCCGGCACTGGCTACGTCATCACTGCCCGCAATGGCAGCTCAGCATCCTATGCGCTGGTGCGCTCACGCTGCGAAGCGCGCCCCCTTCTGCTCGAACATGGCGAAGACTTCGTGCTGTACGCCCTGCTCGACTTCGTCACCGAGAACTACCAGCCGGTCAGTGAAGCGATACATGACGAGATCGAGGAACTTGAACGCAACGTACTCAGTGGTTCGCTCAAGGAAGAAGACATCCGCGTGTTGCATGGCCTGCGCCGTGACATTCTGCGCCTGCGTCGTTACCTGGCACCTATGGTTGAGGTCAGCGAGGAACTGCAGCGCCTGGACTTCCCTTTTATCCACAAGAACATGCGCCCATACTTTCGCGACGTGCAAATTCACGTGACACGGCAGATGGAAGACCTGATCGGGATACGCGACATCGCCAGCCAGACCATTGAAATCGGCATGCTGCTGGAGTCGGCGCGGCAAAGTATCACCCAACGCAAGTTCGCCGCCTGGGCGGCCATCCTGGCGTTTCCCACCGCAATTGCGGGCATCTACGGGATGAACTTCGAGAACATGCCGGAGCTGGGTTGGCACTATGGATATTTCGGGGTGTTGGGGGTGATCTCGGTGGGCTGCGTGGGGTTGTATGCCAGCTTCAAGCGGTCGGGGTGGTTGTAGCGTGCACCTTTATCGCGGCTTGCCGGATCGCCCGACCGCCGCGATAAATACGACACAATCTATCAGGAAGCCCGAGCCACCTGAGGCTTGTGCGCCACAAAGCGCATCATCCATTCCGCTACAGTCGCGCCCTGATGGCCCCGCTCCAGGCTGGCCACCCCCGTCTTATAGACTGTTTCCCCAAGAAATTCCTGGCGCGCATCGAGCAAGGCCCGCGAGTATTCCGGCACGAACTCCGGGTGCCCCTGGAAGCACAGCACCTGGTCGTTAATCTGATAGGCCGCGATCGGGCAGAACTCGCTGGAGGCTACCACCGTGGCATTCTCAGGCAAGCGCGTGACCTGGTCCTGATGACTGATCAGCAGGGTCAAGTCCTCGACGGCAGGCGACATCCACGGCGCCTGATGCGCCAGGGTGTAACGGTGAGTGCCGACACCCCAGCCCTGGCTCGAACGCTCGCTCTTGCCGCCCAGCAGCAGCGCCAGCAATTGGTGGCCGAAGCAGACACCCAACAACTTGTCGCCGCGCTCATAGCGCTGCAAGAGAAAAGCCTTGAGGGTTTCGATCCAGGGGTCGGTACCGAAAGAGTCGGCCTTGCTGCCTGTCACCAGGTATGCGTCGTATGGCTGATCGTCTGCCGGATAGTCGCCGTTCATGACGTTGTAGACGCTGAACCGGGCTGCAATCGGCTGGCGGGCGAAGAGTTGCTCGAACATGCGGCCATAACCCTGATACTGGTCGACCAGCTCCGGCCGCAGGACATCGGTTTCGAGGATGCAGATGCTTAACGACATAAAGGGTACCTGACACGACATAGGCAAAATTTATTGGCTAAGCCTGCCCTGAACAGCGGACTCAAGGCAAGCCGTTTACCGACTTCTGACATGGTCTTTTGCACTCAAACACATACTCGGACGAACGGTAGTGGACTAAGTAAATCCTCCCTACGAACCCACAAGTGTCTAGCAAAGGCCATGCTCGGATGATGGCATAACGACTCATAGCAAAAAGATCACTTATTTTATAAGTTCAGATTAAAGCGTTCTAAACCTTCGGTGACGCGGGCCCTAATGTTAGACATGTGTTCATTGCTGCCGGGTTTTGCCGGGCGTGGACATGACGTCATCACGCTTTATGCTTGCCAAGTGCAGGCGGCGCTCGGAAATACCCAGGAATAACAACAAAAAAGGCGGTCAGCCATGTTCAAAACATCCAAAGTACGTCAGGCCAGTCTTATTGTCTTCGCCACCACATTGCTGCTGATATTGCCGAACCTTTCTCGTCTGTTCGGCTGACCGGCACCTTGCCCTATGCCCATGAAGCGTCGGCCTCGGTTACTTTCGAGGCCGGCGCAGGTGTGCCAATCTTTGTGCCTGACTACAAGGAGATTGGCCCATGCGCGCCTGGATTGCCCTTTTACCCTGCCTGCTGAGCGCGCCCCTGCTCGCTGCACAATTGACCATCGACCTGGGATCGACACAGCGGACCTGGCAAACCGACGCGCTGCTCAAGTTGCCTTCCGTGCAAAGCATCACGATTGAGAACGACGTTTCCTACAAAAAAACCATGCATTACCGCGCCGTGCCCCTGAGTGCCTTGCTAGACGGCGTACAAGCGCAAGACCACCTGCAAGCCGTGGCCACCGATGGCTTTGCTGCAGAAATGCCGGCAGCCCCCTTGTTGAAGGATGGACCGGCCCGTGCCTGGCTCGCGGTGGAAGACCCTGCGCACCCGTGGCCTGCGCTGGGCCAGGGCAAAAAAACCGCCGGGCCTTTCTATCTGGTCTGGACCAACCCCCAGGCCGGCCATATCAGCCCTGAGCAGTGGCCCTACAACGTTGCCAGTATCCGCCGCCTGGCGCCGGTTGCCGAACGCTTCCCGGCCATGCTTCCAGCCCCGCAGCTGGCGGCGGATGATCCGGTGAACCAGGGCTTCGCCCTCTTCCAGAAAAACTGCATGGCGTGCCATCGGCTCAATGGCGCTGGGGATGCGCAAATGGGGCCGGACCTGAATATTCCCTTCAGCCCGACCGAGTATTTGAGCGGGGATTTTCTACGGCGTTACATCCGCGACCCACAGAGCCTGCGGCAGTGGCCGCAGGCGAAAATGCCGGGGTTTGATCAGGCGGTGTTGCCGGATGCGGAGCTGGATAAGTTGGTTGCGTATCTCAGGCATATGGCTGGAAGAAAGCGGTGAACCCGATCGCGGGCAAGCCCACTCCTACATAGTCAGGGCACGGCCCTGTAGGCGCGGGCTCGCCCGCGAAGAGGCCCTAACTCACTGCTGCTGAACACTCACCGTCGGTGCCACCATCACCTTGGCATGCATCTGCTC
The DNA here is from genome assembly GCA_964453495.1 of uncultured Pseudomonas sp. GTDB lineage: Bacteria > Pseudomonadota > Gammaproteobacteria > Pseudomonadales > Pseudomonadaceae > Aquipseudomonas. Next base: position 10,223 of record CAYVPI010000007.1, read on the forward strand.
AAAGCCCCCGCCGCGGCGCATGCCACGCACCGGGCAGGCGTCAAGGTAATCCAGCCCCACCGCCAGCTTCAGGTGCCGCTCAGGGCGCGCCAACTGGTTAGTCACATCAAAGCTGTACCAGGCGCCATCGAGCCACGCCTCGGCCCATGCATGGCTGGCCAGATGCTCGCTCTGTTCGCTGAACAGATAACCCGATACATAACGTGCAGGCACCCCCTGGCTACGTGCACAAGCCAGGAACGCATGGGTATGATCCTGGCACACACCTGCGCGCCCGGCGAAGGCCTCGGACGCACTGGTGTCCACCTGCGTGGCGCCCGGCGTGTAGGTCATGTATTGGTTGAGCGCCTGCATCAAATCGATCAGGGCGGTACGGCTCTTGCGCTTGCGACACTCCTTGGCGGCAAAGCTGCGCAGCGCCTCGTCGGCTTCGGTCAAGCGGGTAAAGCGCAAAAATGGCAAGGCCGATTGGCTTTCTCGCTCGGCCTCGCGTGTTTCATCGATATCGACTTGGCCGCGGGCGCCGATGACGATCGCGTCATGGGGCTCGTCCAGGGTCAGCACATGCAAAATGTTGCCGAACGGGTCCACCTGTGCGCGTACCGGGCGCGGCAGATCGAGCTGCCAACTCAACACCTGTTGGCGCTCGCTGTCGTGAGGCGTCAAACGCAGATATTGGATGCTGGCGCGTACCTGGTCTTCATAGTGGTAGGCGGTTTCGTGGCGAATAGTCAGTCTCATGCTGCCTCCAGGTAAGCGCTGTGAATGGCATTGCCCAACTGGCGAACCAGAGGGATGTATTGCGTCAACCAGGCGTGCAGGCCTTCACCGAGGATTTCGTCGATGCCGGTGTAACGCAGGCGCGCGTCGATCTCCGCTGCCAGGCGCTGAGCCGGTCGGCCGTTGGCCCCCGGCAAGCTGGCCAGGATCTGATCGATTTCCTCGGTGCAGGCGCGCAGCGAGCGCGGCACATCGGCGCGTAGCAACAACAGCTCGGCAACGTGCCTGGCTGCGGGTGCATCGCGATAGATTTCGGTGTAGGCCTCGAAAGACGACAAGGCGCGCAGCAATGCGCTCCATTGGTAATAGCCCCGCGCCGAACTGTCGCTGACCGCCTCGGCTTCGTCACCGAGCATTTCATAGCGGGCATCGAGCAAGCGCAGGCTGTTATCGGCCCGCTCGATGAACGTGCCCAGGCGGATGAAGCGGAAGGCATCGTTGCGCATGATGGTGCCGTAGGTCGCACCGCGAAACAGGTGCGAGCGCTCCTTGATCCATTCACAGAAACGGCTCATGCCATAACGGCCGAGCCCTTGTTCGGCGATGCCGCGAATCTCCAGCCAGGTGGCATTGATGTTTTCCCACATGTCGGCGGTGATTCGCCCACGCACGGCATGGGCACTGGCGCGCGCCGCCCCCAGGCAACTGTAGATACTGGCCGGGTTTTCCCCGTCCAGGGCGAAAAAGTGCAGCAGGCGTTCGGCATGCAACTGGCCGTGACGCTCCAGGTAATCGTCCAGCGTGCCAGTGATCAACAGCGGCATGGCCATTTCGTCGAGGCCATCGCCACGGCCGTCCTGGGGCATCAGTGACAGCGAATAACTGACATCGAGCATGCGCGCCAGGTTTTCCGCGCGCTCCAGGTAACGCGACATCCAATACAGGTCCGAGGCAGTTCTACTTAGCATTGGCAAATATCCTTAATCCTCTACCACCCAGGTGTCCTTGGTTCCGCCGCCCTGGGAAGAGTTGACCACCAGGGAGCCCTCGCGCAACGCCACACGCGTCAGGCCACCCGGGACCACACGGGTTTCACGACCGGACAACACGAAGGGGCGCAGGTCGATATGGCGTGGGGCGATACCGTTCTCGACAAAAGTCGGGCAGGTCGAAAGCGACAGTGTTGGTTGCGCGATATAGGCATTGGGCCGCGCCTTGATCCGCGCAGCGAAGGCCTCTATCTCGGCCCGTGTGGCAGCCGGGCCGACCAGCATGCCGTAGCCTCCCGAGCCCTGGGTTTCCTTGACCACCAGTTCCGGCAGGTGCGCCAGCACATGGGATAACTCCTCGGGCTTGCGGCATTGCCAGGTCGGCACGTTCTTGAGGATCGGCTCCTCGTCGAGGTAGAAACGAATCATGTCGGTGACATAGGGGTAAACCGATTTGTCGTCCGCCACGCCTGTGCCAATAGCGTTGGCCAGCACCACATTGCCCGAGCGATAGGCCGATAGCAGCCCCGGCACACCGAGCATCGACTGCGGGTTGAACGCCAGTGGATCGAGGAAGGCATCGTCCAGGCGCCGATAGATCACATCCACAGGCTTGGGCCCGTCGGTGGTGCGCATGAACACATGGTCGTCGCGCACGAACAGATCCGCGCCTTCCACCAGCTCAACGCCCATTTCCCGTGCCAGGAAGGCATGTTCGAAAAAGGCGCTATTGAAGCGTCCAGGGGTGAGCACCACCACACTGGGGTTATCCAGCGGGCTTGAGCTTTTGAGTGTATCGAGCAGCAGGTTCGGGTAATGGTCGATCGGCGCAATGCGCTGGGCAGCAAACAGCTCGGGGAACAAACGCATCATCATCTTGCGGTCCTCGAGCATATAGCTGACGCCGCTGGGGGTGCGCAGATTGTCCTCAAGCACGTAGTAGGAGCCATCCCCATCGCGGACCAGGTCAACCCCGGAGATATGCGAGTAGATATCGCGGTGCAGGTTCAGGCCCTGCATCGCCAATTGGTATTGCTCGTTGGCCAGGACCTGCTCGGCCGGAATGATCCCGGCCTTGATGATCCGCTGGTCGTGATAAAGGTCGGCCAGAAACATATTCAGGGCCTTGACCCGTTGGATACAGCCCCGCTCGACCACCCGCCATTCGCTGGCCGGAATACTGCGCGGAATCGTGTCGAAAGGGATCAGGCGCTCGGTACCCTGCTCATCGCCATAGAGCGTGAAGGTAATACCGGCACGATGAAACAATAGATCGGCCTCGCGGCGCCGTTGTGCCAGCAGCTCCTGCGGCGTCTCGGCCAACCAGCGGGCGAACTCCCGGTAGTGCGCGCGGACTTGACCGTCTGCGGCATACATCTCATCAAAAAAGGTGCGGATCATGCCGTACTCCTTGTCACCCTGGACACCAACGCCTTCGCAAGGCCCGTGCCATCGGCAGAAACGCTTTAAAATCAATAAGTTGAATTTAACTCGGACAACCCGCGCACCATAGCTGTGCGGTACGTGGGCCAACGGCCAGGCCCAACGCTCCATTGCGAAGCGTTGAACGCACGCTATGAGCAGCATAGACAGAGTTGATTTCCCTGCACGTGGGCATTTGCCGATAATCGCTGCACGCCCTGGCGCACAGCCTGGGGCAACTGAATCTGTGCCCTTCCCTTTTGGCCACCCTTGCGGTGGCTTTTTTTTTAGCCCGGAAACGACATCGGCCGACACAAGGTCAGCCGATGCAAGCCGGTGAAACTGTTCATGCCAATGGGCGCCGGACCTCCTGCTTGACGCCCCAGCCTTCGATCTCTCCGCCCAGTGGCGAAATCACCGCTTCGAAGTCCTGTTCGAATTCTCCGATGCCACCGTAGGTGGCGTACATCACCTTGCTGAGCTCGAGATTCCATCCTCCATCATCCCGTTCACTGACTTGCGCACTCAATGACTCCCCGCGAAATTTGCCCGCAGCCCTGCGCGCGCATTCCTCGTCCGGGAACACGGCATAGAACTCGATGGGGTGAATCCGGGCAAAATCGAAACCGCCCTCTTTCATGCGGCGCAGCACACTGCTGCTGATGTCTTCTTGATAGGCTGTGCTCATGAATCGTCCTCCTCAATACCGATGGATAGACTTTCAGTACTTCCAGGCCGCGCCTTGATACAAGGCGTGCATGTGTGAATAACCTGGAACAAGCATGGAGCTGACAAGATCAGATCGTAGCGAGTGATTCGCTGATCCCGATTGCAGAGTAGCGCCAAGTCGGTGCCGATGCCAGAGGGCCCGGAGCAGACAAAAGTATCAAGGCACTTCGACGATGGAGAGGATCTTCACGCCGCTGTTCTCTTCCAGCCATGTGCCGGTCGGCGCAGCGGTCCGGCCCTGATAGTCGTTCAGGTCAATTTCATCGATGACCGGAAACAAATGCGAGCGAATCAGCCGGGCGGCCTCTTCGATGGTGGGCGCCTGAGCAGAGGTTGTCTGCAGGCTGGCTGGAGCACCGCTTTTATCTGTGTAGGTGATTTCCCATTGTTTCATTGGTATCTCCTCAGCAAAAGAACGATGTGCTGTGTGATACGGCATACACCTTCTTGACCGCGAGGTAGGGGCATTCGTTCAACCCGCTGGCAGCCAGGCAAAAAAAGAGGCCCGCGAAGGGCCTCTTTCAGTTCAACGGCTGGCGATCACTCAGGCGTGCCGTGGACAACACCTGCGGTGTTGTCGATCAGGCTCTTGGTCGCAGTCTGGATGAAGGCCTCCAGCTTGAGCTTGAGTGCGGCCTCGTCGGTTTCGCCCTGGATCAGCTCGGCTTTTGGATTAGCCCCCAACTCATAGCGATAAACGCGCGGTGCCAGTTCCTTGGGCTCGACGAAAATCCGGTCGCCGGTGATCAGCGCTACGGTCTGTTCGCTGCCCGAAGGCTTGATCACGCCGAAACCTGTGTCCCCGGCAGGCAGGTTGAGCAGGTCACGCCCCCAGCACTGATGGCGTACTGCGCCGCCCAGGCGGCCCATGATGGTGGGCACGATGTCGATCTGAGTACCGACGGTGTGGTTGCGGGGGCCGAACTTTTCCTGGATGCCAGGGCCGATCAGCAGCAATGGCACGTTGAAACGGCCCAGGTCCATTTCGGTGATTTGCTTGTTGTTGCCGAAACCGTGGTCACCCACGACCACGAACAGGGTGTCCTTGAAGTAAGGCTCTTTACGCGCCTTCTCGAAGAACTGGCCCAGCGCCCAGTCCGAGTAACGCATGGCGGTCAGGTGCTCGTCGAGGGTGCCGTGACCGGTCACGCGCTCCACCGGCAAGTCCTTGGGCAAGGCGTACGGGGTGTGGTTGGACAGGGTCTGCAGCAAGGCATAGAACGGCTTGCCACCTTGGCGCTGCGCCAATTCCTGGGCGCCACGGTCGAACATGTCCTGGTCAGAAACACCCCAGGTCGGGTCGGAGAACACCGGGTCGACGAAGTCGTTGCGGCCAACGAAGTTGGTCATGCCCTGGTTGCTGAAGAAGCCCGACTGGTTGTCCCAGGCGAAATCGCCGTTGTAGACGTACACATCGTCAAAGCCACGGGGGCTGAGCAATGCCGGCAGGCCGGACAGCTTGTGGCTGCCTTCAGGGGTCTGCATCAGGTATTCGAAACCTGGCAGGTTAGGGAAGCACGCCATGGTGGCGAACATACCTTGGTGGGTATGGGTGCCATTGGAGAAGAACTTGTCGAACAGCAGGCCTTCTTTGGCCAGCTTGTCGAAATACGGCGTGATGTTCGCCTCACTGCCCAGCGCGCCCACCGAATGGCCGGCGAAGCTCTCCATCAGAATCACCACCACGTTACGGATTGGCAGGGTGTTCTGCACAGGCGGCAGGTAATCACGACGAATGGCGGCTTCATCGGCATCGACCAGCTTGTCATTTTCGGTCAGCAACAGGTCACGGACCGTCTGTGTCGCGTCGGGCTGCGGCAGCGTGGCCTTCCAGATGTTGTCGCGGTCTTCGCCCATGCGGCTCTTGGCCGCGCCGATCAGGCTCAAGGTGCCATTGAGGCCGAGCTGGTTGGCGAAGTTCGAATCGGTGGTGTAGGCATCACCCCAGCGCAGCGGCGGGCCTTGACGCAAGGTGCCGCGAGCGGCCACCACGGCAATCAGCAGGATGACCACGAACACGGCAATGCGCGCGTACCAGGGGGCCACCTGTTGCGAGCCGGCCATCGAGCCGTAGGCGGCGCGGGGACGGGTCACGCGGTCGGCGCCCTTGAACAGCAGGCTCAACACCCAGGTGCCCACGGCCCAGGCCAGCAGGTAGCGTGCCACCGGGAAGCCGTACCAGAGCATGCTCATGACGGTCTTGGGGTCTTCCTTTACATACTGGAAAACCAGGCCGTTGAGGCGCTGGTGGAACTCCCGGTAGAAGTCCATCTCCATCAGGCCCAGGAAAAGCGCCACGCTGGAAGTGATGGTCAGCCAGAGACGGAACAGGCCACGAGCGGCCATGGCCCGGGCACTGAAAATCGCCAGCAAGAGGGGAACGATGAAATACACCGTAAGACGCAGGTCGAAGCGCAATCCATTGAGGAAGGCTTCGACCAGCGTCGAGGCCGGCGTATCGTTGATCATTTCGCTGTTATAGGCCAGCAACGCAAGGCGCAGCAGGCTGAGCATCGCCATAATGACCAATGCGCAGAGCAGCGTATAGGCCAGGTGCGATTTGACAGTCGGTTGCAGCAAGCGCGACGAGGCCCGCTGCTGACTCAAGGCGTCCGTGGTAGCCATGGGGTTTGAGGATCCATTGGAATCGGGTTGAAGTTCGATCGACTTTGCGAAGCGGCCAATGGTGCACTATCGTCGTGACGATGCACAGCCGTTCGTCGAGAAGAAACACGCGCGCGGATTCTGGGCGATAAAAGGTGAAAATTTCGTTCAGAGCATGTTTTGAAACATAAAACAGGCGCCTTTTCTCCTGGAACATCGCGTTCCGTAGCAGCTGCCGCCAGGCTGCGTCCGGGAACGACCCAGGATCTCTGTAGGACCTCGGACGCAGCCTGGTTGGCAGCCGCTACAAAGCGTTTGTCGGCTAAACCCTGACATCGCCCCGTGGGCCGGCAATGGCCCAGATGATCAGGCCCAGCACCGGCAGCAGGATGATCAACAACACCCAGACCAGTTTCATACCGGTGCTGGCACCGCTTTTGAAAACATTGATGATCGCCCAGATATCCAGCACCAGGATGATCAGGCCAACCACGCTGTTGAAAGTAGAGCCCATGTGAAACTCCCGATTAGTGGCATGCCTCAACAGGATAGCCCGGTGCCAGCGGCAATCGACCTGTGCTGCTGATTTACCGGGGTTATCGCTGCGATAGAACGAATCGTTGAGGAGCTGGCCGACGCACTCGTTAAACTGCACGTATCGGAATGTTTCCAGGGATCAAGCCATGCCGCCCTCTCAAAGCACGCAGCCACAACCCCAATCGATGGTTTCTGCCTGGGCCCAACAAGCCCAAGCTTCGCCGCTGCTCAGCCTGGGGCTGCTGGCTGCCTTGCTCAGTCTGCTGGGGTTGTTATGTGCCAGTGCCTGGAACGCTGTGTACGGTAGCCATCAGGAAAACCTGTACTTTGCCATGCTTGGCGGCTTGGCCGGTTTTGCGGCAACGGCGCTCGGCGCCGTCATGGCCGTGGTGCTACGCGATATCAGCGCGCGCAGCCAGGATGTGATGCTCGGCTTCGCCGCGGGGATGATGCTCGCGGCCAGTTCGTTCTCCCTGATTCTGCCTGGGCTCGCCGCTGCCCGGGAAATCACCGGCACGGGGCCCTTCGCCGCCTTGACCGTGGTGGTCGGCATGGGCCTGGGCGTTCTGCTGATGCTCGGCCTGGACCGCTTCACGCCCCATGAGCACGAAAGCACCGGCCCCTGCGGGCCCCAGGCCGAACGACTAAGCCGGGTCTGGTTGTTCGTGCTGGCAATCACGCTGCATAACCTGCCCGAAGGCATGGCCATCGGCGTGAGCTTTGCCAATGGCGACATGAATGTCGGGCTGCCCTTGACCAGCGCCATTGCCATCCAGGATATCCCCGAAGGCCTCGCGGTCGCCCTGGCTTTGCGCGTCACCGGGCTGTCGAGCCTGAAAGCGGCGCTGGTAGCCATCGGCTCCGGCTTGATGGAGCCATTGGGCGCCTTGATCGGCCTGGGTATTTCCACCGGTTTCGCCATTGCCTACCCATTGAGCATGGGCCTGGCCGCAGGTGCGATGATTTTTGTGGTATCCCACGAAGTAATCCCGGAAACCCACCGCAATGGCCACCAGACATCGGCGACACTGGGCCTGATGGGTGGCTTTGCGGTGATGATGTTCCTTGATACGGCCCTGGGCTGACTGCCCGCTTAAACGTGTACGGCTACCCGCAACGCTTCAAGCGCAGGCGCTGCGGCGATGCCAACTTCGGCACACAGCGCCTGCACACGCTCAACATCATTGCCATAGACCAGCACCATCTGCAGTTCGTCATCAAGCAGCTGGCTGAAATTCATCAGCACATAGCCGCCCGCTTCCTTGTTCATACTGCCCATCTGCACCTGGATACGGTTGAGCGCAGTGAGTGCCTCGACCTTGGCCAATTGCTTGGGCTTGATGTTGAACGCCACATCCTTGCCGAACGAATCGACGATCTGGGCGAACAAGTCCTGGTAAGTGTCGGCCTGGAACAGCACCGTGTCCGGCAGGTTGCCCACAACTACCCATTCGCCCAGGGAAATCGGAAAGGTCTCGTCGTAATTGATGTCCGGGTTGGCCGCCAGGAAACCCTCGGGGTCGGCATAGGCCTGGGCGGCCTCATCGGCTATGCGCTCGATTTCAGTGTCTGGCAGGCAACCCGAGCTGATCTTGCCAATGAGTTCAATAAGCTGGTTTTTCATGCGCACGGCCTGCAACAAACAAAAAAGGGCGCAAAGGATAGCTGCAAAACCAGCCGCTGGGTTAGCCGATCAGCGCCTGCAGCAGTGCGGCGGTGTCTTGCGCCCCCATGGCCTGGGCCGCACCAAGGGCGGTAATGCCTTTGGCATCCTGGCGCTTTAGCTCGGCACCTTTGCTCAGCAGGTACTCAACCATCTGCGTACGATTGAACATCGCCGCCATCATCAATGCAGTACGCCCGTCGGCCGCAGCCCCTTCGATATCTGCACCCTGCTCCACCAACAGCTGCACCACCGCCAAGTCGCCCTTGAAAGCAGCACCGGCGATAGGGCTCTGGCCATTGTCATTGCGAATTTCAGGGTCAGCGTGATGTTGGAGCAGAGTGCGAACGGCGTCCAGGTGGCCATGGTAGCTGGCCAGCATCAGTAAGGTATCGCCCTTGTGGTTGCGCAAGTTGGGCGGCAGGCCCTTTTCCAGCAGGCGGCCGAGCATGTCGGCATCCCCCTTGCGGGCCACATCGAACACCTGTTCGGCAAATTCCGCTGCTTCGTCTTCAGTCATTTGCTGTGGCGTGCGCTCATCCGACATATCTACCTCCTGGTGAATGGAAAGACCCAGTCTCACGAGCGACCCGGTTGCGGTCAACAGCGATAGCCTATGGGCCATTGCGAGGGAATTTATTGGAATACCGTGGTCTTACACAGTAAGAGCGCAATGCCCTGCCACACAGTAGGCTGCAATTTGCACTATCGAAATATCCCCATCATGCATATTGCACGACCAGCTCTTGAGCGCTGATGCACAAACCATTGATTTGTAATAATTTTAAAAAAACAGCCGTCTGGCATAAACGCTGCACCTATCTACTCCAAGCTTGCCCACCAGAAGCCAAGGGAGTTGATATGGACCTCATCCAGCAAAAATTCGCTTCAGTGTTCTCTGCGTACGAAGTCACGACTCAGCCGCGCCCGGATGGCGCCGTCCTGCTGACATTGCGCAGTGCTGACGGGAAACAGATCAAACGATCTATCTCCTATGCGCAATTACACTCTCGGGAGCAATTGTCCTGGGTGATCAGCGCCATACGTCGGGACCTGGCCGAGCAGGCCAGCCAGCTGCCCAATATTTCGCTACTGCAAAGCCAGAACCGCTTTGCCTTGCCGACTTATCACTCGGCCTGAATTCGAGTGACTACCGCTATCTCGTAGCAGCAACTGCCTTGTCTACGCCCGATTTACGCGCGGACGCAGCCTCACGGCTGCTGCTATGGGGATGTGGCCTGGCACAATTGCGTAGCAGCCGCAGGCTGCGGCGCGGACCGCCAGAGCGGCGCAGCCTGGCGGCAGCTGCTACGGATCAATCGTCCAGGCGGGGGAAGCGCTTGGCGATATCCTGGCCGGTGAACTCGGCCAGGCCTTGCGGATTGTTGCAAAGACGGATTGCAACGAAGTGCGGGTTTTCCCCCATATCGAACCAATGATCGGTGCCTGTTGGCACCAGAATCATGTCGCCCTTCTCACACAGCACTGCGTAAACGTAGTCATCGATGTGCAAGTTGTACAAACCACATCCCGCCACGAAGAATCTCACCACATCCTCGCCCACCCGGTGCTCATTGAGCAGTTCGCTCTTTTGTGGGTGCTCATCGTTCATATTGATCACATCAACCGTGGTATAGCCACGTTCAGTCATCAACGTGTCGATCTGGCGCTGGTACGCAGCAATCACCTGCTCGTGGCTGGCGCCAGACTGGATCGGCGCCTCGGCCGCCCAGCGCTCGAAGCGCACGCCGTGCTCGCCCAGGGTGGAGGCGATGTCTTCAAGGTGGGTCAATACCTTGTTGGGGATGTCCGGGCTGGACTCGTGGTAGACGCTCAGGCTGCTCATTGGGGGGCAACTCCTTTAACACAGATCAGGCTCATGCCCTGTCCTCTTTCATACATGTGGCAATCATAACGGCTGCAGCCAGGGCTGCGACGCTGGCAATACTAAAGGTGATAGTGGCGCCCAGTGCATTCCAGCTGTAACCCGAATACAGGGCGCCCAAGGCGCCGCCGGTACCCGCCAGTGCCGCGTACAGTGCCTGGCCCTGCCCTTGCTGGCGCGCACCGAAACTGCGCTGGACGAAATGGATGGCTGCGGCATGAAAACTGCCGAAGGTGGCCGCATGCAGCACCTGCGCCAGCAACAGCACCCACAGGTGTTCGGCCAGGTTGCCCAGCAGCAACCAACGCAACGCCGCCAGCAGGAAACTGGCGAGCAGCACCCGGCGCACCGAAAATCGCGCCAGAATCCAGCTCATGGCCAAAAACATCAGCACTTCGGCGACCACCCCCAGCGCCCACAGCATGCCGATCACACCACGGCTGTAGCCCAGGTGTTCCAGGTGCAAGGTCAGGAAGGTGTAATACGGCCCATGGCTCAACTGCATCAGTGCAACGCAGACGTAGAATGCCAGCACATCGGGGCTGGCCAGCTGCTTGAGAAACCCATCGCCGGCCGGCCGATTATCCGAGGCGGGTGGCTGCGCATTGGGCACCCACAGGCTACTAAGCACGATGCCACCCATGATGATCACCAGCGCCAGCGGATAGACGTCCAGGCTCAGCCATTCGAATAGCCGGCCCAGGCCCACAACCGTCAGGATGAAGCCAATCGAGCCCCACAGGCGTATCTGGCTGTAACGGGCCGTTTGCCCCTGCAGGTGCGCCAGGGTGATAACCTCGAACTGGGGCAGCACTGCGTGCCAGAAAAACGCATGCAGGGCCATGACCATGGCCAGCCAGGCATAGCTCTTGTTGAAAAAAATCAGGGAAAAGGTCAGCAGCGTGCAGACAGCGCCGAACCGCACGATGGCAAGACGCCGACCGGTATAGTCACCCAGCCAGCCCCATAGGTTCGGTGCGACGCAGCGCATCAGCATCGGAATGGCCACCAGCTCGCCGATACGCGCACTGGAAAAGCCCAGGTGGTCGAAATACAACGCCAGAAACGGCGCGGTCGAACCGAGCAAGGCGAAATAGAACAGGTAGAAACTGGACAGGCGCCAGTAAGGGATCGGCGCCACGGCGGTCAAACCGCCGTAGCGCGATAGTCACCCTGGGCCATCAGAGTTGGCCCAGCACCGGTGTCTGCACACGAACATCGGCGTTCTGGCCACGGTGACGCAACAAATGGTCCATCAACACGATGGCCATCATCGCTTCGGCGATCGGAGTGGCGCGAATGCCCACGCAAGGGTCGTGACGGCCCTTGGTGATGACTTCCACCGGATTGCCGTGCACATCGATGGACCGGCCCGGCGTGGTAATGCTCGAAGTAGGCTTGAGCGCCAGGTGGGCAACGATCGGCTGGCCGGACGAAATACCGCCCAGAATGCCGCCGGCATTGTTGCTGAGGAAGCCTTCGGGGGTCATCTCGTCGCGATGCTCGGTACCGCGCTGGGCAACGCTGGCGAAACCGGCGCCGATTTCCACGCCCTTGACCGCGTTGATGCTCATCAGGGCATGGGCCAATTCGGCATCCAGGCGGTCGAAAATCGGCTCGCCCAACCCGGGCATGACGCCTTCTGCGACCACGGTAATCTTCGCCCCGACCGAATCCTGGTCACGGCGCAGTTGGTCCATGTAGGCCTCCAGTTCCGGGACCTTGTCCGGGTCGGGGCTGAAGAAGGCGTTCTGCTCCACCGACTCCCAGGTCTTGAACGGGATTTCGATCGGGCCCAGCTGGCTCATGTAACCACGAATGCGGATACCCTGGCTGGCCAGGTACTTCTTGGCAATGGCACCGGCAGCCACGCGCATGGCGGTTTCGCGCGCCGAGCTGCGGCCACCGCCACGGTAGTCCCGCTCACCGTACTTGTGGTGATAGGTATAGTCGGCGTGGGCCGGGCGGAACAGATCCTTGATCGCCGAATAGTCCTTGGACTTCTGGTCGGTATTGCGGATCAACAAGCCAATGGCGCAACCGGTGGTGCGGCCTTCGAAAACCCCGGAGAGGATTTCCACCTCGTCGGCTTCCTGGCGCTGGGTGGTGTGGCGACTGGTACCGGGCTTGCGCCGGTCCAGGTCGTGCTGCAGATCCTGCAGCGACAGTTCAAGCCCGGGCGGGCAGCCGTCGACAATGGCGACCAACGCCGGGCCATGGCTTTCGCCAGCGGTGGTGACAGTGAACAGCTTGCCATAGGTATTGCCGGACATCAGGACGCTCCGCGAAATCAGCCTAATTTAACCAAGGCCGCCAGTATACGCAGGGTAACCGGTCAGTTCATCCCTTGCGCCCGCGAACCTTCGAGCAATTGTCGAGTCCTATGGGCATCTCTGGATGATGGCTTGATGATGTTGCGGATTGTGACCCTGGCGCTTTTACTCTGCTGTGGCCTGGCCCAGGCGGCCGACAGCGGCGTATTGCAGCGCCCGATCAACCTCGATACCGGTAGCGGCGTACTCAAAGGCAGCCTGTTATTACCTCGCTCGGACAACCCGGTGCCCGTGGTACTGCTGATTGCCGGCTCCGGCCCTACCGACCGTGACGGCAACAACCCGGCGGGCCGAAACGATAGCCTCAAGCGCCTGGCCCTGTTGCTGGCAAAAAACCGCATCGCCAGCGTGCGCTACGACAAACGCGGCGTCGCCCAAAGCTATGCCGCCCAGCCTGATGAACGCAAACTCAGCGTCGACAGCTACGTGGCCGACGCCGTGGCCTGGGGTCGCAAGCTCAAGTCCGACCCACGCCTGGGCCCGTTGATCCTGCTCGGGCACAGCGAAGGCGCGTTGATCGCCAGCCTTGCCGCTGCGCAAGTCGACCCTGAAGCCTTGATTTCTCTGGCCGGCAGTGGTCGGCCGATTGACCAGGTGTTGCGTGAACAACTCCAGGCGCGCTTGCCCCGCCCCCTGCTGCCCCGTGCGCTGCAACTGCTCGCCACCCTCAAGGCCGGCCAAACGGACGCGAATGTGCCCGCGCAGTTGAACGTAATCTTTCGGCCCAGCGTGCAACCCTACCTGATCACACTACTGCGCCAGGATCCGGCCGCAGCCTTCGCCAAGCTGAAAATACCCGCGTTGATTGTGCAAGGCCGCAACGACATGCAGGTCGACATCCAGGACGCCGAGTTGCTCAAGGCGGCCAAACCCGATGCCGAGCTGGCCCTGATCGACGGCATGAACCATGTTTTGCGCATCGTCCCCAACGACGTCAAGCAGCAACTGGATTCCTACGATGACCCGAGCTTGCCACTGGCAGCGCAAATGGGGCGCCGCGTCGTGGACTTTATTGAGGCCTTGCCGGCAACTTGAGTGCATTGGCAGAGAAAACACCTCCAGTCCTGGGGAAATCGGCCGATAAGCCGGTGCTGGCACTCAGTTCGTTGCCGGCTTGCTGCGCGAAAGAGGATCGCCGTAATGTCTGATGCCCAAACCCAGGACTCCCCCGAAGTCACTGCCGAGCCGCCCGTTGCCGAAGAAGTGATAAGGCCGTGGGCAGATGTGCAGCCCGAGCAGTTGCACATGCTGCGCCTGGCACCGCTGCCCACCGACCGCACCGGCGCTCGCCCCTTGCGTTTTGTCCAATATGGCCGCGCCGAGCGCCACAGCAAGGAACTGAGCCTGTTGCGCCTGGCCGTGCAACTGCCGAACCAGCGGGTGCGCAAGGAACAGAACCACCTGGACATCTGGGTCGATCACCTCACTCATCACGTACAGTTCGAACCGGCTGCGCTCTTGCAGATGGAGCCTGTCAACCGGGGCCTGGGGCGCTTCTTGATCGCCCAGGGCATCCTCTGGGCGCAAAAAAAATGGTCGCACTATCGCTTTGAAGGCATGGCGTTACCGAGCAAGGACGCCTTGAACGAAGACACCCGCCTGCGCCGCGATCACGTCTTGCGCAGCCATGGCCTGATCGTGGAGTACGCTGACGCACAGCACCTCAAGGCACGCTTCGAGGACGTTCAGGTGGGTGAGCTCACCGGCGCCTGGAGCAAAGAGAAAGTGCAGGTGGTGGAAATCCTTGAGGCTGCCGGCATGCTGCAGCAAGCAGAGCAGAACTTGCAGGCCCAGGAAATCAAACTGCGCGAACACCAAGAGCGGGTCAGCCATTACAAGCGCGAAGATATCGGCTTGCGTTTTACCATCACCTGCCTGGTGGCCTTTGCGGTGTTCCAGGCAGGGTTGTTGATCTGGATTGCGACGCATCGGTGATCGGCTCTCGGGCCTTATCGCGGGCAAGCCCGCTCCTACATGGTCCCTGTAGGAGCGGGCTTGCCCGCGATCAGGCCCTCAAGAAAAAATCAAACCCTGGAAACAAACACCGCCTGATGCTGCCGGCACTGCTCGGCCGTCAACATGAACACCCCATGCCCACCCCGGGCAAATTCCAGCCAGGCAAAGTCCACTTCCGGATAAAGCGCCTGGACGTGCACCTGGCTGTTGCCCACCTCGACAATCAACAGCCCCTTTTCATTGAGGTGATCCGCCGCCTCGGCGAGCATGCGACGCACCAGGTCCAGACCATCGGCACCGCAGGCAAGGCCCAACTCCGGCTCGTGGTGATACTCCTCGGGCATGTCGGCAAAGTCTTCGGCATCAACATAGGGCGGGTTGGACACGATCAGGTCGAAACGCTGATTCGGCAGGCCGCCGAAACCGTCACCCTGTACGCCGTAGACCCTGTCTTCCAGGCCATGGCGTTCGATGTTCTGGTTGGCCACTTCCAACGCCTCGAACGACAAGTCGGCAAGGACCACTTCGGCAAGGGGGAAAACCTCGGCGCAGGCAATACCGATACAACCGGAACCGGTGCACAGGTCGAGAATGCGCGCAGGCTCCGCGGGCAGCCACGGTTCGAAGCGATTTTCGATCAGCTCGCCGATCGGCGAACGGGGTATCAGCACGCGTTCGTCGACAATGAACGACATCCCGCAGAACCACGCCTCGCCCAACAAGTAGGCGGTCGGTACGCGTTCTTCGATACGCCGGGCGATCAATTGCTGTATATGAACCAGCTCCTCGTCTTCAAGACGGCAGTCCAGATAGCTGTCGGCAATTTCCCAAGGCAGGTGGACAGCGCCCAGCACCAGGAGCCGCGCTTCGTCCCAGGCGTTGTCGGTACCATGCCCGAAAAACAGCTCTTCCTGATGGAAACGGCTGACAGCCCAACGGATATGGTCGCGCAGGGTGCGCAGGCGGGAAGTGATCACGGTAGACTCCTTGGAATACGACCTGCGATTCTACCAGTCAATTGCCGGTTTTGATGCCCCGAAGCATTGTTTCCCAGCGTCGCCATGTGGCTACAGGCCAGTAACGACGCTGCCTGCAAGCGAAGCGGTTCACATAAGCGCTCCGGCAGGGGACAATGTGACTAAAGCCCCATTCAAAGGAACCCCCGATGTCCGTTCCAAAGACGATGTTCCAGCTCAGTGGCAAAGGCTACCCGCCAGCCACGCTCAAGACCCATGCCACGCTAGTGATTATCGACGCGCAACGGGAATACCTCAGCGGTCCACTGGCACTGTCGGGCATGGACGAGGCGGTTGCCAACATCGCACAACTGCTGGCTGCAGCCCGCAAGGCCGGGCGCCCGGTGGTACACGTTCGTCACCTGGGCATGGTCGGCGGCCTGTTCGACCCTCAGGGCGACCGCGGCAAGTTCATTCCTGATCTGCAACCCCAGGGTGATGAAGCCATTGTGGAGAAGCGCTTGCCCAATGCGTTCCATGACACCAACCTGCAAGAAAAACTCGGCACCGTGGACCTGATTGTCTGCGGCTTCATGAGCCACTCCAGCGTCAGCACCACCGTGCGTGCGGCCAAGAACCATGGCTTCCGCTGCACCCTGGTCGAAGATGCCTGCGCCACCCGCGACCTGCCGTTCAAGGATGGCGTTATCAGTGCGCTGGATGTACAACGCACTGAAATGGCGATCATGGCCGATAACTTCGCCAGTGTGGCCCTGACCAAAGATTTGATTTGACCTATGCTACGCAGCAGTGGCCACCAGGCCCGCCGATCCGAATAGCCCCGGCAACTGCGGTAAATAACCTGATCGCCGGAACCACCTTGCTCCATTTCGGTCCAAGGCCCGATATCCATAGAGGAAATCGGAATGAAGTTATCCGATGGTTTCGACGCCAGACGCCTGCGCCCCCGCGGCCCCCGCAATTGGCGCATGCGACTGGCTGCGGCATTTTGCGCATTGCTGGCGACCGTGGGCGTGCTCATGGCCATGGCCGGCGCCGCCAGCTTGCTCGGGCGCCCGCCTGGGTTGGCTGAACTCAATGCCAGCCCTGCAGGTGCTGCGTTGGTCATCGCCCTTGGCGTGTTTTTGCTGTACCTGGGGATCTTGTTCTGGCGCATTTGCCGCCGCCGCATGCGCCGTGGCCAGGAACTGAACCTGGCGCCGCACTTGATGAAAAAACACGACTGAGCAGGACCGTCTGCGCGGCGAGTCGCGTAAACTGCACCTCCTAGCGGAGGCTTACATGCAAGACGACGACTTTTCCCTGTTCAAAAGCCAGATGCACGGTGTCAAGCCGATCAAGCATGATCGCGCCGACACCGGCAAACCCAAGGCTGATCGCAAACACCTCGACACCTTGCGCCAGGCGGCAACCGTTCGCAGCAATGCCACCACGGTCGACGGCCTGTCCGACCAGTTCGTCATCGACGTAGGCCCGGAAGACGAGCTGCACTGGTCGCGCGACGGCGTCCAGGAAGGCCAGATGCGCAAGCTGAAACTGGGCCAGATCGGCTTCGAGGGCAGCCTGGACCTGCATGGCATGAGCGTCGAAAAGGCCCGGGAAACCCTCTGGGCATTTCTCGCCGAGGCGACCCGCTTCGAGGTCCGTTGCGTGCGCGTCACCCATGGCAAGGCCGTGCGTCTGGACGGCAAACGGCCTATGATCAAGAGCCACGTCAACACGTGGCTGCGCCAACACCCGCAAGTGCTTGGCTTTACTTCATGCCAGGCCCGCCATGGCGGTGCCGGCGCGGTGTATGTGATGCTCAAGCGAACCATGCTCGAGGGGCGGGACGAATAGCATTCGTACTTGCAGCGCCGTCGCAGCCGCCGTACCCTATCGCGTTTGCGATAAAATCCTACAGGTAGGTCCATGTCCCTGGAACAGAACTACACCGCGATTCTCGGTCAGCTTGGCGAAGATGTATCCCGCGAAGGCCTGCGCGACACGCCAAAGCGCGCTGCGAAAGCCATGCAGTACCTTTGCCGCGGTTATGAACAAACCCTGGAAGAAGTCACCAATGGTGCCTTGTTCAGCTCCGATAACAGTGAAATGGTCCTGGTTCGGGACATCGAGCTGTATTCGCTGTGCGAACACCATTTGTTGCCTTTCATCGGTAAGGCGCACGTTGCCTACATTCCCAACGGCAAAGTACTGGGCCTGTCCAAGGTCGCGCGCATCGTCGACATGTATGCCCGCCGCCTGCAGATCCAGGAAAACCTCAGCCGCCAGATCGCCGATGCCATCTCGCAAGTCACTGGCGCCCTGGGCGTTGCCGTGGTGATCGAAGCCAAGCACATGTGCATGATGATGCGCGGTGTTGAAAAGCAGAACTCGGCGATGATTACCTCGGTAATGCTCGGCGACTTCCGCGAAAACGCAGCGACTCGCAGCGAGTTTCTTAGCCTGATCAAGTGATCGGGCCCTTAAAAAAACCGGCCTGCACAGGTCGGTTTTTTATTGTTCGGAGAATCAAGTCATGATCGTCAAAGCACTGCGCGTTGGCCTGGGCCAACTCATTGTCTTCATTGATTTCATCACCCGCCCGCGCAAGCAAAAACGTAGCGCGGCAGCCCAGAACCAGGTTGAACAGGCGGCCAAGGGCCTGACCCTGTATCAGTTCCACGCCTGCCCGTTCTGCGTGAAGACGCGCCGCACCCTGCACCGCCTGAACGTGCCGGTGGCCCTGCGCGATGCGAAAAACAATGAAAAGGATCGCCAGACCCTGCTCAACGAAGGCGGCAAGATCAAGGTGCCCTGCCTGCGCATCGAAGAAAACGGCCAGACCACCTGGATGTACGAATCCAAGGTGATCATCGACTACCTGCAAAAGCGCTTTGCAGCGGCGTAACGCATTCTCATGCGGACGCAGCCTGGCGGCAGCTGCTACAAAAACGCTCCAACTGGCTGACGCGATCCCGTAGCAGCTGCCGAAGGCTGCGTCCTAAACACCTCGGTGCTTGGTCGTGACGCTGCTTCAGTCGATCAGGACCCAATCAATCCAGCATCCCCACATGCCGCGGGTGCTGTTCGATTCGCTTGAGCCAAGCCTGGATCGCCGGATACTCACCAAGGTCAAAGCCCCCCTCGTGGGCTACATGGGTGTACGCGAACAGCGCGACATCGGCAATCGAGTAATGCTCGCCGACCAGGAACGGTGTCAGCAGCAACTGCTTCTCCATCACCCGCAGGGCCTTGTGCCCACGCTTGTGCAAGCCCTTGTACTCCTGCAGCCGATCTTCAGGCAGCCCCAGGTACAACTGAATGAAGCGCGCTACCGCCACATAAGGCTCGTGGCTGTACTGCTCGAAAAATTGCCATTGCAGCACTTGCGTACGCAAGCGTGGCTCAGCGGGTAAAAATTCGCTGCCATCGGCCAGAAAGTTCAGGATCGCATTGGATTCCCACAGGCAGGTGCCGTCCTCAAGCTCCAGCACCGGCACCTTGCCGTTGGGGTTCTTGGCCAGAAATTCCGGGGTCTGGGTTTCGCCCTTCAAAATATCCACTGCCCGCCATTGGTATTCAATACCAAGCAAGGTCAGCATCAGTTTCACTTTGTAGCAGTTACCCGACTGATAATCGCCGTAGACCGTGTACATCGTTTCCCCCTCCATCCGCTTCGCTCGGAGTAAGCCACGTCGATCACCTTGGGCGCAAGCGCAGTAAAAGTAGCCTCGGCTAAGGCATGACTGTACGGCTAATTGCGATTCTCGCTGTATCGCAACAACCCCGGGGCCACACGGTAGTCTGCAAAAACTGCCTTCACCCGCTTAAAGGATTGCCCTCATGTCCGACGCCACCCCTGCGCAATTGCGCCCGTTGGCCGACTCCTCCCCTTCGGCTGTGGTCGCCGGCTTCATCGCCATGATGACCGGCTACACCAGCTCCCTCGTGCTGATGTTCCAGGCCGGACAGGCCGCCGGGCTGACCAGCGGGCAGATATCTTCATGGATCTGGGCCCTGTCCATCGGCATGGCGGTGTGCAGCATCGGCCTGTCGTTGCGTTATCGCACCCCGGTCACCGTCGCCTGGTCGACACCTGGAGCCGCCTTGCTGATAACCAGCCTGTCCGGCGTGAGTTACGGCGAAGCGATCGGCGCCTACATCACCTGTGCGGTGCTGGTGTTGATCTGCGGCCTGACCGGCAGCTTCGAACGGCTGGTCAAACGCCTGCCCTCCTCCCTCGCAGCAGCCCTGTTGGCGGGCATTCTGTTCAAGATCGGCAGCGAGATCTTCGTCGCCGCACAGCATCGTACCGGTCTGGTGCTGGGCATGTTTTTCAGTTACTTGCTGGTCAAGCGACTGTCACCCCGTTACGCGGTATTGGCGGCACTGCTGGTCGGCACGGCCTTGTCCGGAGCCATGGGCCTGCTGGATTTCAGCGGCTTCAGCCTGGAAGTCGCCACGCCGGTCTGGACCACGCCTTCGTTTTCCCTGGCCGCCACTATCAGCATCGGCATTCCCTTGTTCGTTGTTGCCATGACTTCGCAGAACATGCCCGGCATCGCCGTGTTGCGTGCCGACGGCTACAACGTACCGGCCTCACCGCTGATCTCGGTGACGGGCCTGGCATCGTTGCTGCTGGCGCCCTTCGGCTCCCATGGCATCAACCTGGCGGCGATCAGTGCCGCGATCTGCACCGGCCCGCACGCCCATGAAGACCCCGCCAAGCGCTATACGGCGGCCGTCTGGTGCGGGATTTTCTATGCGATTGCCGGTACTTTCGGCGCGACCCTGGCTGCGCTGTTCGCCGCCCTTCCCAAGGAGCTGGTGCTGTCCATCGCTGCCCTGGCGCTGTTCGGGTCGATCATCAACGGCTTGACCATCGCCATGCATGAGAGCAAGGAGCGTGAAGCGGCGTTGATCACCTTTATGGTCACCGCCTCGGGCTTGACGCTGTTCTCGATTGGTTCAGCGTTTTGGGGGATTGTGGCGGGGGTGGTGACGTTGCTGATTTTGAATTGGCGTAAAAATTGAGGCTTTCTGATGTCTGCCAGGGCCTAATCGCGGGCAAGCCCGCTCCTACTGGGGCACGTAACGCATGTATGAGCGGGCTTGCCCGCGATTAGGCCCTGACAGGCAATATGCAAGCAAGAGCAGCTCAAAGCCGAAAATGCCCCACCATCCCCCTCAACTCATGCCCCAGTTGCGCCAGCTCAATACTTGAAGTCGCATTGCCCTGCATCGCCAGGGCCGACTGATCGGCGCTGCTACGGATATTGGTGACGCTGCGGTTGATCTCTTCGGCCACCGAGCTTTGCTGCTCGGCTGCTGCCGCGATTTGCTGGTTCATCTGCTGAATCAATGACACCGCCGCCGCAATGCTGCCCAGGGCACTTTCAGTCTGCAGCACATCGCTTACCGTCAACTTGACCAGCTCACCGCTGCTCTGAATTTGCGCCACCGAAGATTGCGCACTGCAACGCAGGGTGCTGACCAAGCGCTCGATCTCTTCAGTGGACTGCTGGGTGCGGCGTGCCAGTGCCCGTACTTCGTCAGCCACCACCGCAAAGCCGCGACCCTGCTCGCCTGCCCGAGCCGCTTCGATCGCGGCGTTGAGCGCCAGCAGGTTGGTCTGCTCGGCCACGCTCTTGATCACTTCCAGCACCGTGCCAATGTTCTGGATCTCGGCGCTGAGGTTCTCGATGCCCTGGCTGGCAGCATTCGCAGAACTGGCCAGCTGCTCGATCCGCTGCAGGCTTTGGCGCACCACCTGCTGTCCGCTGTCGACCTTGCCGTCAGCTGCTTGCGCAGCCTGCGCCGCTTCTTCGGCATTGCGAGCCACATCGTGCACCGTGGCAGTCATCTGGTGCATGGCGGTGGCGACCTGCTCGGTCTCTTCTTTCTGACTGTTGACCTCCCGGTTGGTCTGCTCGGTCACCGCCGACAGCGACTGGGCGGAACTGGCGAGCTGCTCGATCCCGACCTGCAAGCCACTGACAATGCCACTCAAGCCACTGCCCATCTGCTGCATGGCCTGCATCAACTGGCCGATTTCGTCGCGTCGACCGACCTCAATCGAGCCACGCAAATTTCCTGCGGCAATCTGTTGCGCACGGCTGATGACGCTGCGCAACGGCCCGACGATCAGGCGGGTGATCAACCCTGCGGCCAACACCCCCACCAGCAGCGCCAACACCGACGAAGCGATGATCAACAGCGTATTGTTCTTCAATTCGCCCTGCATGGCCTCGTCCTGGGCAATGTAGGCCTGGTCCACCTGGGCAACCACCTGGTCGGCGCGATCATGCAGCTGGCGGTAGACCTGCTTTTCCTTCACCAGCAGGTCAGTGTATTCGGACAGCTTCTCGCTGAAGCTGGTGATGTGGGTAATGACCTCGCCCAGCACTGTCTGGTAACCGGCATCCTGGACCTTACCCTTCAACTCATTGGCCAGCGCCAGGGCTTGGTCGGCCTGGGGTATCTTGCCCTGAGCAACACTGTCATCAGTGCTTTTGCGGCTCTGGTCCAGGCGCACCCGCGCCTCATCCATCGCCTGCAGCATCAGCCGGGCGACCTGGCTGACCTGATTGGCCTGCTCGATGAAGTCGGCGCCCTGCTGGCCTTGGGTATCCTTGAGGGTATAACTGCCATCATCTGCCAGGCCGGCCTGAAGAACGTCGAGGTTATTGGCCACGCTCGACACCGACCAACTGGCCATGTCCAGCGACAGGTCCTTGGCCTGGCTCAGCTCTACGAACTGGTCGAATGCCTGGCGATAGTCCGCGAGCGCCTGCTCCACCCCGTTCATGACCGGCACATTGGCCGCAGACAGCGTCTTGAGTTGTGTCGCTTGCGCCAACAAGCCTTCAACCCCTTCGTGCAGTGCATCCACCGCCTTGAGGTCTGCATGCAAGGCAAACTCCTGCTCCAGCAGGCGAACCTTGAGCAAACCGCGGTTGAGCGTCGACATCTGCTTGAGGCCATCGAAACGCTGGCTGATGGCTTGCAGCGAGAGAATGCCAATTGCCGCCACCAGCGCCGTCAGCAGCAAAACCAAGGCAAAACCCACGCCCATTTTCTTTGCCATGCCCAGGTTGGCAAAGCGTCCACTCACGGCCCCATTCATTGCTTGCAATCCCCCGTCCGACACTCGCTGGCGATAACCCCATCAATGCTCGGCGCAGAGTGGCAATGGCATTGGCCACTGCACAAGCCTCTGGCGCCGGATTGATGGCAAAAAGCTACGCCCGGGTCGTTTTCAGGACGGCCAAGGTCGGCCTGGCGATCAGATCGCCGTGGCCCCGCCATCCACCGCCAGGGCATGGCCGGTGGTAAATGCTGCGCCATCGCAGCACAGGTAAAGCACCGCCGCGGCGATCTCTTCGACCTTGCCGATGCGCCCTACCGGGTGCATCGTTGCGACGAAATCGGCCTTGCGTGGGTCGGCTTCATGGGCTCGACGGAACATGTCGGTATCGATCACCGCGGGGCACACGGCGTTGACGCGGATTTTCTTCTTCGCGTATTCGACTGCGGCCGACTTGGTCAAACCGATCACCGCGTGTTTCGAGGCGCTGTAGATGCTCATCTTTGGCGCCGCCCCCAGGCCAGCAACCGAAGCGGTATTGACGATGGCACCACCGCCCTGGGCCAGCAGCAATGGCAGCTGGTACTTCATGCACAACCACACGCCTTTGACATTGACGCCCATGATGGCATCGAACTCGGCCTCACTGCCCTCGGCCAGCTTGCCCTTTTCGATTTCGATACCGGCGTTATTGAAGGCGTAATCCAGGCGCCCGTAGGTGCTGAGGGTCTGCGCCATCAACTGCTGCACCTCGGCTTCGCGGGTGACATTGCAGCTCACGAAAAACGCCTCGCCACCGGCCGCGCGAATCAGTTCGACGGTGCCTTCCCCTCCAGCGGAGTCCAGGTCGGCCACGACCACCTTCAAGCCCTCGGCGGCAAATGCCAATGCCGTCGCCCGGCCGATCCCTGCGGCCGCACCCGTTACCATTGCCACTTGCCCGGAAAAAGTCATGCTCATCTAGCCTTCCTCAAAAGTGTGAGTGAACGGTTGCAGTCTAGTGAGCAGGCCGCTGTGGCTGGCAGCACTATTACGGGGCCGGTTAAAGCTTTATGCGCTGCAGTGATAACAGACCCGAGCGCCTTATCATCAGGATGGATCAAGCCCTATTCGGCAGATACGAAAATCTTGCGACATGCGCCTTCAAGGTCTATCAACACTGCTTGATCCCTCCCTTGAGAGCTTGCGATGACCGCCCAGACCAACCGTCAATTTCTCCTCACCCAACGCCCTGTGGGCGCCGTGACCCGGGAGAACTTCACCTTCCGCGAAGAGCCGCTCGGTACACCGGCTGAAGGCCAGATCCTGGTGAAGGTCGAATATCTATCGCTGGACCCGGCCATGCGCGGCTGGATGAACGAAGGCAAATCCTATATCCCACCCGTGGCCATCGGCCAGGTGATGCGCGCCCTGGGCGTGGGCAAGGTCGTGGCTTCGCAGCACCCGAACTTTGTCGTCGGCGACTACGTCAATGGTGCACTGGGCGTGCAGGACTATTTCCTCGGCGAACCGACCGGTTTCTACAAGGTCGACCCCAACCTGGCCCCACTGCCGCGCTACCTGTCGGCGTTGGGGATGACCGGCATGACCGCCTACTTTGCCCTGCTCGATGTAGGCGCGCCGAAAGCTGGCGACACCGTGGTCATCTCCGGCGCTGCCGGCGCAGTCGGCAGCATTGCCGGGCAGATCGCCAAGCTCAAGGGCTGCCGCGTGGTCGGTATTGCCGGCGGCAAGGAAAAATGCCAGTTCCTCATCGACGAACTGGGCTTTGACGGGGCCATCGACTACAAAAGCGAAGATGTCATCGCCGGGCTCAAGCGCGAGTGCCCCAAAGGCGTCGACGTGTATTTCGACAACGTCGGCGGCGACATCCTCGATGCCGTGCTCAGCCGCCTGAACTTCAAGGCCCGGGTGGTAATCTGCGGCGCCATCAGCCAGTACAACAACAAGGAAGCGGTCAAGGGGCCGGCCAACTACCTGTCATTACTGGTCAACCGTGCGCGCATGGAAGGCTTTGTGGTGATGGACTATGTCGCCCAGTACGCCGCTGCCGGGCAGGAAATGGCCGGCTGGCTGGCCACGGGGCAATTGAAAAGTAAGGAAGATATCGTCGAAGGCCTGGAGACGTTTCCCGAGACCTTGTTGAAATTGTTCAGCGGGGAGAATTTTGGCAAGTTGGTGTTGAAGGTTTGAGTCGGCGGTGACTGCTATCGCTGGCAAGCCAGCTCCTACAGGGACCGCACTGCCCTTGTAGGAGCGGGCTCGCCCGCGATCGACCGCAAAGCGGTCGCAAAAAACTTATTGCGTCAACTCAGCCACCACAGCCGCCAACGCCTTGGCCGGGTCCGCCGCCTGGCTGATCGGCCGGCCAATCACCAGGTAATCAGACCCTGCATCCAACGCCTGGCGCGGCGTCAGAATACGGCGCTGATCATCCTGGGCACTGCCGGCCGGGCGAATCCCCGGCGTTACCAACTGCAGCGATGGATGCGCCGCCTTCAACGCCTGGGCTTCCAGCGCCGAACACACCAAACCGTCCATGCCAGCCTTTTCAGCCAAGGCGGCCAGACGCAACACTTGTTCCTGTGGCTCGATATCCAGGCCGATACCGGCCAGGTCCTCGCGCTCCATGCTGGTCAGCACAGTTACACCAATCAACAACGGCTTGGGGCCGCTACGCTGATCCAGCACATCACGGCAGGCTGCCATCATGCGCAGGCCACCGGAGCAGTGTACGTTGACCATCCACACGCCCATTTCCGCAGCCGCCTTGACCGCCATGGCCGTGGTGTTGGGAATGTCGTGGAACTTGAGGTCCAGGAATACTTCGAAGCCCTTGGCATTGAGCGTCTCGACGATATCCGAGGCACAGCTGGTGAACAGTTCCTTGCCGACCTTGACCCGGCACAGCTTGGGGTCCAGCTGATCGGCCAGCTTCAATGCGGCGTCACGGGTCGGAAAATCCAGGGCGACGATGATAGGAGTCTGGCAGGCGGACATGTACGGGCTCTCAAGGGCAAGGTCGAAATCGGCGCGCATTGTAGCGGATGCAGCGCTATTGAGGGACCCGGTAATCGGTAAAAACCACCGGCAGGTTATTGAAAATTGAACCACTGTGTTGAGTATTGACTCAAAATAACAGGAGTGCGATTAACCCGAGAGCCTCTCGTGGCGCACTTGCCTTCAAGGAGGGTCATATGCCCTGGTATGCCTGGTTGATACTGGTGATTGCCATCGGCTCGATCGTCGGCGGCCTGATGATGTTGCGCGACACTGCGAAGAAGTTGCCTTTGACAGAAGAACAACTAAAGCGCATTCACGAACGCAACGCAGAGATGGATGCCAAGGACGCACAGGACCGCTGACTTGTGGTCGCTCTCGTGCCCCGCGGGAGCGATCTTTTTAATTCGATCCAGTAACGGCAGCAGTGCTGCAGGTGCAGTGCTACGCTTTTAGAATTACAATCAACATCTGATATTGAACCCAGGAGGCGCCGGCCATGCGTTACTCGCAAGACCACAAAGCCCAGACCTACCAACGTATCGTCAAGGAAGCCTCGGCGCGCTTTCGCCGCGACGGCATCGGCGCCACCGGCCTGCAACCGCTGATGAAGGCCCTGGGCCTGACCCATGGCGGTTTTTATGCCCACTTCAAGTCCAAGGACGATCTGGTCGAGACCGCCCTGCGCGATGCCTGTGATGAACTCAATCGCGTCTGCGAACAAGTCTTTGCCAAGCAGGACCCACTGCCGGCCTTTATCGATACCTACTTGAGCAAAAACCACCGACAAACGCCGGAACACGGCTGCCCATTGCCCACCATGGCCGCGGAAATGGGCCAGCGTGGCGAAGCCAGCCCGATCGCCGATGAAACCGTGCGCCTGCGCCTGCAAATGCTGGGCAAGGCCCTAGGCGAAACCGAAGGCGATGCACACAGCATCGTCATGCTGTCGACCCTGGTAGGTGCCCTGCTGCTATCACGCAGTGTCCAGGATGGCGAATTTTCCGATCACATTCTGGACACCGTACGCGCGCACTTGAAGCAACAGTCGGTCAAGCCTGCCAGCGCTTGAACAAGACACTGGCATTGACACCACCAAAGCCAAAGCCATTGCTCAAGGCATACTCGATCACCATGGGCCGGGCCTTGCCGCTGACGATATCGACACCTTGTGCGTCATCATCCGGCACCTCAAGATTCAGGGTGGCCGGGGCGATCTGATCGCGAATGGCCAGGACGGTGAAAATCGCTTCCAGGCCACCGGCCGCACCCAGCAAATGCCCCGTGGCCGACTTGGTCGAAGTGACCGCAACCTTGCCTTCGGCACCGAACACAGACTTGATTGCAGCCAACTCACCCTTGTCGCCAACCGGCGTCGAAGTCGCGTGGGCATTGAGGTGCTGGATCTGCCCGGGCTCGATACCTGCCTGGGCGATGGCCAACTGCATCGCACGCCTGGCACCGCTACCATCCTCGGGCCCGGCAGTGAGGTGATAAGCATCGGCAGACGTGCCATAACCCACCAACTCCGCAATCGGTGTGGCACCGCGGGCAAGGGCATGTTCCAAGGCTTCAATCACCAACAGCCCCGCGCCTTCCCCCATGACAAAGCCATCACGGGCGCTATCAAATGGCCGCGATGCAGCTTGCGGCCGGTCATTGTAAGCACTGGATAGCGCCCGCGCCGCAGCGAAGCCCGCCAGGCTGACGCGATCAATACAGGCCTCGGCACCACCGCACAGCGCAATATCGGCTTCACCACTACGAATCAGCCGCGCGGCATCGCCAATGGCCTGCACACCTGCTGCACAAGCTGTTACTGGCGCGCCCAATGGCCCCTTGAAGCCGTACTCGATCGACACATGGCCGGCCGCCAAATTCACCAGGAATGAAGGGATAGTGAATGGCGACAATCGCCTCGGCCCACGCGTATCGGTAATCCGCACCGCCTCGGCAATAGCACCAAAGCCGCCCACACCGGAGCCAATGATAGTCGCCGTACGCGTCTGCCCCTGCTCATCCTCAGGTGCCCACCTGGCCTGAGCCAACGCCTCCTTGGCCGCCGCCAGGGCAAACTGAATGAAGCGGTCCATCTTCTTCTGTTCTTTCGGTGCCACGGCAGCGTCAGGATCGAAGCCGGCAACCGGATCATCACCGATCGACGGCACAGGACCACCGACCTTTCCCGGCAAATCCGCCACCACATCGTCCGGCAAGCATCGCAAGCCGGACTGCCCGTCCAGCAGCCGCTTCCATACAGGCTCCAGCCCACAACCCAGCGGAGAAACCAGGCCCATGCCCGTTACGACAACTCTACGTCCACTCATGCGGTGCCCGCCTTGTTGGAGGAATCAAAAACTATTTGTAGCGCGCGGCCGCGGCATTCCTGGAAAGGTTCGGTGCCAACACCTGACGTGCGGCCACGAAAGCGTCCCAGTCGGCGGCATCGGGCAATGACGGAATCGTCACCAGCTCGCCCTGATCGAAACCTGACAGCGCAGCGTCAACCATCTCGCCCGCCTCCATCACCATATGCTCTGGAATATTGGCCACATCCAGCCCCGAACGTTCCCAGATTTCTGTACGAGTAACCCCGGGCAATACCGCCTGCACCTGAACGCCGTATTGCCTGAGCTCTGCATGCAGGGTTTGGGTCAGACTCAGAACATAGGCCTTGCTTGCACTATAGGCGGCGTTGAACAGTTCCGGATTCAACGCGACCACCGACGCGACATTCACGATGGCGCCTCGCCCGGCAGCGGAGAAATTGGCAGCTGCAGCAGAAGCCAGCCGGGTCAGCGCCACGATATTCAATTGCAGCATACTTTCGAGGCGATCCAGGTCCGCTGCTGCCAGAGGGCCATCCATTGCCACACCGGCGTTGTTGATCAGCCCAGTGATCGTTTTGTCGCTGCGCAAGCGCTGCTCGACTGCCAGCACGTCCGCTTTCTGGGTGAGGTCCGCGCCCAATACCTCGACCCTCACCCCGTGCTCGGCGTGCAGCTGCTGCGCTATCGCGTCCAGGCGTTGCGTGTCACGCGCGACCAGGAGCAGATCGTGGCCGCGCTTGGCCAGGCGTTCGGCGTAGACGGCGCCGATACCTGAGGATGCGCCGGTGATCAGGGTGGTGGATTTTTCGGCAGTCGTGGACATGGTCGTTCCTCCGATGGGAAACGCGGGGTGGAATGATGAACCCTAGGTGCGACCTATAATATGATGGCCATAATTTAACATGTCAAGGGAGGACGTATCGGGCGCAGAAACGCAAAAAGGCCGATCGATGATCGGCCTCATTGATGGTGGAAGCTTTGGTCAGTTGATTGAGAGCAGATCGCGGTTCTTGTCGAGCAGCGTCTTGCCTATGCCTTTGACCTCGAGCAGTTCGTCGATGGAAGCGAAGGGGCCGTTGGCTTCGCGGTAGGCGACGATGGCTTCGGCTTTGGATTGGCCGATGCCGGACATTTCCGCCTGTAGCGTCTTCGCATCGGCTGTATTGAGGTTTATTTTGGTAGCAGCCATAACCTGAGTGGAGGCCGCGTTTTCAACTGGCACCGGTGCAGGATTTGCAGCATGCAAAGCCATGCTTGTGTTTGCTAGCAACGCAAAGAGGAGGGAAGAAAGGAAAATCTTATTCATAGCGCAAGGCTCCGTAAAAATTCAAGGGCAGCGTTTCCATTGCTGCCAGTGAACCTTAGTAACCGCGTGCCGAGTGTCAAATTTCAATCGGTGCATTCAGGTCGAAAACATGAAACCGCGTATTTCTGATGCCGCGGGCACACCCGGCGATACCTGGGGCAAACCTGCTCTCAATCCAATACCACTCTGAAAATGACAGAGAAGCGATGAACCAAACGCCTGCCAAAATGCCGTAACGAGCTTCGTCGAACCGCATAGGGTAGAGAAAGAATAACTTAGTAGCTGATATCATTCAGTTTGCAGCAGGGATGCGATGAAACATAATGCGCGTTTTTTCGACGGCCCCTTTGCTACTGGGCCTTCTGCCGTAATTGATAGCAAAACAACCTTGAACAGCGCGAGCAAGCGTGTTCGATCGCAGGGAGATAGCATTGAAAATACTCGTTACCGGAGGTGCAGGGTTCATCGGTTCGGCAGTGGTGCGCCACATTATTGCCAACACAGGTGATTCGGTCGTCAACGTCGACAAACTGACGTACGCCGGCAACCTGGAATCGCTGCTGGATGTCGCTGACAACGAGCGTTACGTGTTTGAACGCGTGGACATTTGCGACCGCGAACAACTAGACCGCGTGTTTGCGCAACATCGTCCGGACGCTGTGATGCACCTCGCGGCAGAGTCTCATGTCGACCGTTCAATCAGCGGCCCTTCCGACTTCATCCAGACCAATATCGTCGGCACCTACACCTTGCTTGAAGCCAGTCGCCAGTACTGGAACGGCTTGGCGCCGGAACAGCAAAAAAACTTTCGCTTTCACCACATCTCCACCGATGAAGTCTATGGCGACCTCGAAGGCCCTGAAGACCTCTTTACCGAAGAGACCCCCTATCAGCCCAGCTCCCCTTACTCGGCAAGTAAGGCCAGCTCCGATCAC
Organism: uncultured Pseudomonas sp.; assembly: GCA_964453495.1. GTDB lineage: Bacteria > Pseudomonadota > Gammaproteobacteria > Pseudomonadales > Pseudomonadaceae > Aquipseudomonas. Next base: position 40,678 of record CAYVPI010000007.1, read on the forward strand.
CTGGTGCGCGCCTGGAGCCGTACCTACGGTTTACCGACAGTCGTCACCAACTGCTCCAACAATTACGGGCCGTTTCACTTCCCCGAGAAGCTGATCCCGTTGGTAATTCTCAACGCGCTGGAAGGCAAGCCGCTTCCTATCTATGGCAAGGGAGATCAAGTACGCGACTGGCTTTACGTAGAGGACCACGCACGAGCGCTCTATATCGTAGTCACTCAAGGCCAAATCGATGAGACATACAATATCGGTGGCCACAACGAGAAGAAGAATCTCGAAGTCGTGCTCACGTTGTGTGAACTGCTTGACGACCTGCGCCCCAATTCACCGCACGTACCACACGCCCAACTGATCACCTATGTTCAAGATCGCCCTGGCCATGACCAGCGCTATGCGATCGACGCAGCTAAAATCCAGCGGGAGCTTGGTTGGGTGCCGCAGGAGACCTTCGAAACCGGTATCCGCAAAACTGTCGAGTGGTACCTCAACAACCAGCAATGGGTGGAACACGTTAAAAGTGGCGCCTACAAGAACTGGATTGACCAGAACTATTCGGAGCGCCTTGCCTGACATGAAAATACTGCTGCTCGGAAAGAACGGCCAGGTTGGCTGGGAACTGCAACGCGCTCTGGCGACGTTAGGCGAAGTGGTGGCGCTTGATCGGCATCCGTCCGACGGTTTGTGTGGCGATCTTGGTAATCTGGAGTTGCTGCGCAAGGCTGTCCAAAGTACGGCCCCGGACGTGATCGTCAACGCCGCAGCCTATACTGCAGTGGACAAGGCCGAAACCGATCAGGACAACGCACGCCTGATCAACGCTCAAGCCGTGGCACTGCTCGCTCAGGAGTCGGCCCGACTGGGCTGCCTGTTGGTACATTACTCGACCGATTACGTTTTCAATGGCAATGGCAGCGCACCGTGGCGCGAAGAAGATTCGGTTGCTCCCGTCAACTTTTATGGGGCGACCAAACTCGAAGGCGAGCAGGCCATACAGGCTTCTGGCTGCAATTACCTGATCTTCCGCACCAGTTGGGTATACGGCGCCCGAGGCAACAACTTTGCGCGCACCATGCTCAAATTGGCTGCTGACCGTACCGAGCTGAAGGTGATAGCCGATCAAATAGGTGCCCCAACCGGCGCCGATCTTATCGCTGATGTCACTGCTACCGCTATCCGAAAGGCTAGCCGCGACAACAGCGTGTGTGGGGTCTATCACCTCGCCGCGTCCGGCTTCACCTCCTGGCATGAGTATGCCGCGCTGGTAATCGACATGGGCCGCCAAAACGGCCTGCCCCTGGCAACTGAGCAGGTCACGCCGATTCCTACCGAGCAGTACCCAACACCTGCACGCCGCCCCCTGAACTCAAGGCTCAACACAGAAAAGCTGCGTCAGACATTTTCCCTCCACCTGCCTAGCTGGCAGAGTGGTGTAACCCGGATGTTAAAGGAAGTATTAGACAAATGACGGTCATCAATCGCAAAGGCATCATCCTCGCTGGCGGCTCTGGTACACGCCTACACCCGCTGACGCTGGGTGTATCCAAGCAAATGCTGCCGATCTTCGACAAGCCGATGATCTTCTACCCGCTATCTGTTCTGATGCTTGCCGGGATGAAAGAAATTTTGATCATCTCCACCCCTGAAGACCTGCCTTGTTTCAAGAAGCTGTTGGGCGACGGGAGCCAATACGGTATTCAATTGAGCTATGCCGAGCAGCCTAGCCCAGACGGTTTGGCCCAGGCTTTCATCATTGGTGAAGAGTTTATTGGCAAGGATCCATGCTGCCTGATACTGGGCGATAACATTTTCTTCGGCCACCACTTCTCCGACAACCTGAACGCAGCTATGGCACAACCTTCGGGCGCTACTGTGTTTGGTTATCACGTCTCCGACCCCGAGCGATTCGGTGTGGTCGAGTTCGATAGCGCCGGCCGCGCACTGAGCATCGAAGAAAAGCCGGTCAAGCCTAAATCCAACTACGCAGTGACCGGGTTGTATTTTTACGACAACCGCGTGGTTGAAATTGCCAAGAACATCAAGCCGTCTGATCGAGGTGAACTTGAAATCACCGACGTTAATCGCGCTTACCTCGAAGACGGATCACTGACCGTTGAAATGCTGGGAAGGGGTTTTGCCTGGCTGGATACCGGTACACACGAGTCGTTGCTGGAGGCGAGTCACTTCGTACATACGATCGAACAGCGTCAGGGTTTGAAGGTGGCGTGCCTTGAAGAAATTGCGTTCCAGAACGAGTGGATTACACGAGACGAGCTTAGAGCTCAGGCTGAAAAACTGAAGAAAACTGGCTATGGCCAGTATTTGCTGAGCATCCTGGCTGAGAACAACGACGCATGAAACTGACCCAAACTTCGATTCCTGATGTGGTAATCATCGAACCTGCCGTTTTTGGTGATGAACGCGGGTGGTTCATGGAAAGCTTCAATGAAGCCAAGTTTCACTCGGCGCTGCAAGCGCTCGGTCTTCCAACGCCTCGCGCTTTCGTTCAAGACAACCACTCATCTTCGGCTAAGGGAGTGCTGCGCGGGCTGCACTTCCAGAGAGCGCCTCACGCTCAAGGCAAGTTGGTGCGCGTAGTCAAAGGATCCGCCTTTGATGTTGCTGTCGATATTCGCCCGGGTTCTCCCACCTTTGGGAAATGGGCAGGAGCTGAGCTCACCGCTGCAAACAAAAAAATGCTCTGGATTCCAGAAGGTTTCGCTCACGGCTTTCTCTCGATGGAAGACGACACTGAGTTTCTTTATAAAACCACCGATTATTACGATAAAGCATCGGAGGGTGCTATTCAGTGGAATGATGACTGTATTGGGATTGAATGGCCGGTGTTTTGCGAGCCTATCGTAAGCGCCAAAGATCAAGAGGCATGCCGGTTTTCCGAACTGACTGACACCGGTAAATAAAGCCTCAAGCACAAAGTGCATGACGTATCCGCGCCCAAAAGTAGACCGAGCGCAAGAAAGGCGCTAGGTCTACTGTGTTTTCTCCGGAAAAAACAATAGCCACAGACGGCAGCTATTTCATACCCTCCCCCAGCGATCGACCGCTAACGCCCGCCATTGGGCGCGATTGTTGAGCTGTCAACGGAGAAAGAAGCGCCCAGCACCGGTGTGCGGTGGATTCCCCTGGGTGCAGCTTGTGCTCCGAGCACATGTCAGCGCCACTATCTTGATGTAGATACACCCCACAGATTGCGCCGCCAGCCCCACCTCCCACGGCAGTTACAACCATTCAAGAATCTAGCTCTGGCAAATGTCAGGATTCGAGGCGGCGTTGCTGATAGATCCAGTCCACAATGTCGCCTTCAGGCGTATAGCCATTGACCGTCTCCCTTAAAAGCTGTCGAACGCGCGCATAATCATCTGTGGAGACAGCACTGAGCAATTGAGCAAGCCTGTCTTTCAACTCGTCCCACGGCAAGTAGTCCTCATGGGCACTCATTATCATCGGGTGCTGAGTTGTGACTACGTTGTCACCGATCAAAAGTTCTTCATAAAGCTTCTCACCAGGGCGCAAACCGGAGAATTCGATAGCAATATCCCCATGAGGGTTTTTATCCGTCCGTACAGTCAGCCCTGACAAATGAATCATTTTCTCAGCCAACTCGATAATTTTCACCGGCTCGCCCATGTCTAACACAAATACATCCCCCCCCTGGCCCATGGACCCGGCCTGAATCACCAACTGTGCAGCTTCTGGGATGGTCATGAAATAACGAGTGATTTTTGGATGAGTGACCGTAATAGGACCACCCGATTTGATCTGCTTATAAAATAATGGAATTACTGACCCTGAGGAGCCAAGTACATTACCAAAGCGAACCATCGTGAAACGGGTCTTATTGACGCGAGAAACATTATGAACATCACCGAACAAGGTGGGAGCGAGCTCTCGACTAAGTGCCTGAAGAGCCATCTCAGCCAACCGCTTGGTACTACCCATCACATTGGTTGGTCGCACGGCCTTATCAGTTGAAATCAAAACAAAATTAGGGACGCCTGCTTGCAGCGCAGCCTGCGCGGTATTGATTGTTCCGATGACGTTGTTTACCACCCCTTCGGCGATATTATGCTCAACCATAGGTACATGCTTGTAAGCAGCAGCATGGTAGACCGTATCAACTTTCCAGGTGCGCATGACATCATTGAGTTTATGCTCATTTCGCACTGAGCCGAGAATGGGCAACAATTGAACCGACAATGATTCACGCGCAACACGCTGCTCAAGCTCCGAGAGTATGCTGTAAAGATTGAATTCGCTGTGTTCAAATAACAACAATGTTTTTGGACCCAATGCGACTATCTGGCGGCACAACTCCGAACCAATCGAACCACCCGCTCCGGTAACCATTACGGTGTGACCGGTAACACAGCGCTCCAACAGATCCTCTTGGGCAGGCACGGCATCACGTCCCAGCAAGTCGGCAATGTCAACTTCTTGAATGTCGTCAACTTTCACTCTGCCACTGGCGAGGTCCATAAACCCCGGCACGCTACGCACATGAAGCGGGAAACTTTCGAGAAAACCGAGAATCTCCCTACGCCGGCTACGAGAGCACGAAGGCACAGCGAGCAGAATTTCCTGCGCCCCAGTCGCATCGACCATCTGTTGGATGTGTTTTGGTTTGTAGACTTGCAGCCCGGAAATCACCCGATTGGATATGCTCGTATCATCGTCGATGAAAGCAACCGGACGCATCAACCTACCCATACGCAACGCAGCGACAAGCTGGTTACCTGCAGCGCCTGCGCCATAAATCGCTACCTTCGGTAACCCGTCATTTCGATTGGTGAACGGTACGTGCTGCGTGGCAGCGAACCAATCACCAAGAAAATACTGGCGCATCGCCAACCGCAGCCCACCAATCATTACAAGGCTCAGCCACCAGTAATTGAACGTGATGGAGCGGGGAACGACGTTCTCGTGATTGCTATACCAATAGACAATGAAACCAAGGATCAGCGCCGACAAGGTAACCGCCTTGACGATGGCAATCAGAGCATCGTTGCCGAAATATCGCATCACCGCTCGGTACATTCCAAACCGCACAAACAACGGGATCGCGACGACCGGGGCACAAAGAAAAAGCCAGAAGTGATCTTTTAAAGGATTGACCAGATCTTCGATACCAAGGCGTACCAGAAACGCCATCCAGAGCGCAAGCCATACTAATATCACGTCTGCGGCGACCTGAATCAGGCGCTTTTCCCGACGCGGCAGACTCAGCAATGATGCTCGTATTTTATCCATATACCCTTCGAACACCTCTTCCGGCTCCCAAGATAAAAATTTGACGCCTATGGGACTAGCAGACTCACACTCTCAGTCAATTTGAGTATGAACACATCGAGGTAATGCTACCCTTTCATTTTTCCGCCATCCCAGCTCTGAAGCGCAATGCGAGCAGAACCAATGGAGCGTACGCGATCATAAGCCCCAATGCACCATCAAGTCCCAATTTTACGACGCACACTGCTACAGGCAACAACCAAAGAACGTTGATTGCCATCACAGTCAAAGTGACCGGTAGGTGCTTGCCATACTGACGACTGGCAAATTGATACGCATGGCTACGGTGAGCCTCATAGACCTTTTCGCCTCTTAACAGTCGGCGAATCAACGTCGTGGTAGCATCCACGACAAAGACGCCCAAAAGAATCAACCAAGCCCAGAAGAAATCTGAAGAAATCCATGCCGCTTGCAGGGACAGGATACCGAGCGCAATGCCAAGAAAACCGCTGCCGGCATCACCCATGAAAATTCGTGCTGGGGGAAAATTCCAGTAGAAAAAACCCATGACTGCCATTGCCAACAACATGGGCAACCAGACAGCACTTTCCACGCCATTGAGCATGAAGAGGAAACAGATGCTCAGGCAGGCAGTCACGGCCTCGATACTTGCGATTCCATCAATTCCATCCATGAAATTGTAAAGGTTAAGCATCCATACCAGATAGACAGCGGCTAACAAATTGCCGATCCACCCCAGTTGTAATGGAAACCCGAATACAATAATCGGTGGTAACCCGGCTATCCAGAATAACCCCCAGGCTGCCGCGAAAAAATGCCCTAGAAGCCTCCATCGTGCGGCTATATGGCCATGGTCATCCATAAAGCCGATAATAGCGACAAGTAACCCAGCCCCTCCTATAGAAATCAAGGAACTCCAACTCACGATTTCCATCATTCCCAGTAGGGGAAGAGCAAGCAAGAAAGCTACCACTATGGCTACTCCGCCACCTCGCGGAGTAGCAACGGTATGAGAACTACGAGCATTTGGTACATCGATGAGCTCCCGCGCCAATGCATAGCGACGCAATGCCGCAGTTAACAGACAAGATACGACCGCGAGTAACAGTGTGCCCCATAAATAATTCATTTTTTAAGACGTTCCTTAAAATCCTGCGCAGTGATCTGCAGAGCCGCATCAACCGGAATAGGGGGTGTCCAGTTCAGCAATCGTTGATTTTTTCTGATATCAACCTGAAGCGAACCACAAAGACGCTGCGAAATACTCTTCTTGCCGAGTGAGGATGCAACCAGTCTCAGAACCCAAGTTGGAATACCCAAAAGCATTGGTCGAACCCCTAAAGCCAGTGCAATTTTTCTCAACAATTGAGTTGTCGAAATATCATCGCCATCACTGGCAAGAAATGTATGGCCTGCGGCACCTGGATGTACAGTACAGACTTTTATTAAATCAACCAGATTGTCAACAAATACCAAACTCCGTCGATTATCTATTGCACCAAACGGTAAAGGAACCCGCTTGTACAGCCAGTTCATCATACTTCTAAAGTTTGCTTTCACCCCGGGCCCGTAAACCAATACAGGGCGAATGATCACGACTTCCAAGGCGCTCTCTCTCTCCAATGCCCTTAAACCACGTTCAGCTTCCTCCTTGGAAATCCCATAAGGATCCACGGGTGCAGGAATGGCATCGGCAGTATAAGGCTGGCCTGGCAGCGTACTCTCACCGTTGACCTTGATCGAGCTGATAAAAATGAAACGTTTCACCCCGGCGAGTGATGCCGCTTTTGCCAGCCTCAACGTCCCCTCGACGTTGACTTTGCGGAACGCTTCCAAAGGATCTACCGCCGCCTCGTTCATGACATGAACTCGTGCGGCGGCGTGCACAACGCAATCAACGCCATGTAATTGGACGCTAAGTTTGTCAAACGACGTGTAATCGGTTACTTGGTAATCTACCTTGACGACCTGAGACTCAGGCAACGTCCTGACCGCAGCCACCACCTCAGAGTCGGCGTCTTGTGAAAGTATCTTAACCAGTCGCCCTCCAACAAAGCCATTTGCGCCCGTTATAAAAAATTTCATCATGCTCGCCGCCCTGGCAAAATGGCCAAAATCAGACAAAAAATGGAGAATATAAATTTATCGCGAACGCGTCTCCGGCATTTGTGACTGCTTAACGCGAGAGCAGCAAGATCAAAACGATCTCGTCTGCTCCAAGATCGGACGAATACATGATCTTTCATCCCGACCAGTTGAGCAATGATCAATGCCTGTGAGAGCCACCAACCATCGGTTACTTTGGCAAAGCGCTTTTTAAAAGCAGGCAAGCCACTGTTGATACCAACCTGATTGCTTTCGTGTTGCCTGTAGAGCATCGAGGGCACTGGGTCAATGAACCAGTTGTACCCGTTTGCTCGAGCATAGGCATAACAAAACCAATCATGTAAGGTCACCGCCTGAATGTCGGACCATCGCTCACGGACTTGACGCTGAATCTCACCCATTAGCGGCTGTTTGAAGACATAAGTACATCCAGGACCAGCCGCTTCGAAAAGATAATCATATTCCACTTGTGGTTGCGATTTAACGATAACCTCACGGCGGCCACCACTCCAAAAAGCCGTGACATTACTGGAATAAGCATCTACTCCGTAAGATGCAATTGCATTAATCGCTCGGATCAACTTGTCGGCGTTCCAGATGTCGTCCTGATCGGAGAATGCGACAAAGTCAAATTCCGAAAAATCAACCTCTTTAACAAGTCGAAAAAAATTCTTTGCTGCGCCGCCAAATCGCTCACCGTGAGGCAACGCCTTAACCCTAGCATTGGCCAAAGCTACTGAGTCAACAAACTCCTCAGTACCGTCTGAGGACTTGTCAACACTGATATAAATAGTTACATCGACACCTTTTTGTTGAAGTATCGACGTGACCTGCTCGGATAGCCAGTTCTGACCATTGTACGCAGCGAGCAAAACAGCAACTTTAGAATTATTCAAATCACAACCTCAGCAGACAACCTGACTATTTTGTAGAAATCCAAATTGCCTTTTCAAAATCATATTCTTTGACTACCACCGCCGGCGCCCCCACAGCAATCGAAAAAGGGGGAATATCCCTCGTAACCACCGACATCGCGCCAATAATGCTACCTTTACCAATCGTTACACCGGGCAATACGCATACATATTCACCTATCCATACATCTTCACAAATTACAACCGGTGCTGCGTCAATGACCCGCTGGGCAGGCGGCTCCAAGGGAGAAGAATGAGGAGCAGAACCTTTATAAACCCCATGATTATGATCGGAGATGAATACCTTGCTAGCAATAAGGACTCGGTCACCGATGACTACAGAACGCGCAGCACCAATATGCACATGGTCATTAATCTGTACATCATCTCCGATGGTCAGACAGATGTTTCCATCAGACGAAAAAGCGTCCACACGAGTACCTACTCCCGTTGTCAACCTACGCCCAAACTGGACATATCGTCGACCCCGCAAATAAAAAGGTCTACGAATTATCCGTGCGTGCGGATAAAAAAGCCGCGTATACACCAGATTAAAAATAAGCCTTATCGCACCCCAAACACCGTAAACTTTAAACATATCGCCTCCTGCATCAGTAAGGTCGTACACCAAGTAAACGCAGCCCTAATGCTGCAGCTTTCAGTAGCAACGGTCGATAACCGAGCAGTAACACGATTCTGTGCTTGGCGTTTAACATTCGATCAGCTTTATTGCTCCGCAATGCTGTAATCATCTCTTGCTGCATAATGTAAACGACAGCCGACAAATACTCCTTGTAACTGTTCATCCTGAAAGCAGCTAAAACCAGCAAGTGCGCGGCTTGCTTTGCATAATGCGCACAGTACAGCTCCGAGTATTTAACCCAAACTCCGTTGCGCTGCAAAAAAAGTCGTTCCAGATCAAGCGTTTTAACTGCTTCTCGCAAAAAATTGATCGTCACATTACGACTGGTGCTGCCATCACGAATAAGTGCATGGTAATAAACCCGTGAAATGAAAACTGCTCTTCGCGCATAAAATGCTACCGCTCGCGAGAAAAACATATCCTCACACGCCCGGACTGAGGGAAAGCTGATAGCGTATTTTTCCAAAAGCTCGGCGCGATACAATTTATTTACCGGACTGGAAAGGACTTGATCATCCAACATAGCGTGTTCAAAAATAGAGGCGCCTGTCAGTTCATCGACCCTGAAACTATCTATCTTGTGACTTACAGCCCCCGCTTCCGTGACAAAATCCAGTCCGTAGCTAATAAAATCAACATCCGCTCCCATCCGTTGAACCATGTCACTGATCAACTCGACATCAATCCAATCATCGCCATCGACAAAACATATGAATTCGCCCAGCGCGTGCTGCATGCCAAAATTGCGGGCAGTACCCTGCCCCGCGTTGGCCTGCGTTAACACGAGGCACTTATTGTGAGTTTTCGCAAACACCCTACACTTTTCTAACGACCCATCCGACGACCCATCATCAACAAGGACAATCTGAATATTTGAGTAAGATTGATTTAACAGACTACCCAAGCACCGATCAAGGTACTTTTCCACGTTATACACAGGCACAATTATGCTGACACAAGGTTGGTCTACTAAGGACAAGCGATATCACTCCCAGAAAAAAAGATAAGGTACGAAGGGCGATTCACCGATACCTGCGCCATCACTAAAATTTTTCATGCGAAACATAAACGCGATAATACCAACAAACACAAAGCACGCCTTGCTGACTATAGAAAGGCGAGCTGTACCCGACGCCAAGCAAGCTGAAAAATACAAGATAATCAAAAAATTAATCAACTGTAGCAGTCTAATACCTGCGTAACTAACCTGGGACAAACCAAACATCAAAATGCTGAGCGCGAAAAGCGCGAATACTGCGAATCTCGACCCATTACGACAATTCACATCTAACAACCAAACCGCGAGCATCATTGAAGAGACAATCAGTGTCGACAGCCCAGAAAAAATAGAAGTGGTCTGAATTTCCACATAACTATTAAATTTTGCGAGTATATAGCCCTGCCCTAAAAATGCAGCTACGCTTCCTATCACCCCAAAATAAACAATCCATTTCCAACGCTGAGCATATACGAGATACAATAAGAAACCTAAAATACCACCCGAAATTTGAAACATACTTGCCACAACAACCAACAAAAAAAATGTCTTTTGCTTCCCCTCCACTAAATAGTGTGACGCCAAAAGAACAAATACAAATGACAATCCATATCTGACACCATTCATTACCATGTCAAAATAATAAACCGGCACAATAAAAATGCAGAACATGAACGGATCAATCCGCCCATATAAAGCTTTCAGCAAAACACCCGTAACAAGTGCCCCAAGCAGAATAAGAATGATCTTGGCGTCAGTTGTTATCACGGAAATGGCAAGAACCAAACCTTCGAACAATGGCTCAAAAAGAGCCAAGTAGGTACCGCTGTCGACGATCTGCTCGATTGACTGTAAGTAAACCGCCGTGTCTGCGCCTATTTTTCCGCGACAGAGTGCTAAAAAAACCATGGGGATAAGCCCCATGACTATCCAAAAGCGGGGAGCTTTTATCACTCCACCAAATAATGACGCGGCGAGAAACAGCAATGTGCTAGCAATGTAGTAGGGCATCAGACGTTCCTTTTAACAAAACAAACAACACTGCATTCTCCTTTAGCAGATGTAACTGCACTGAAAAAGAGGACACTCCCTCCAGCAGAAGGCTACCTTATTGGCCTACGACTGAGTGAAGCTTTGACGAACGCTGCCTTTCCCATGTTTCACGCCTACTCATTCCGCTATGGTCAATACAATCTTTATTTTTTTTGCCGCCAAATAGTCTTGCAAAGCTTCACTGGCTTCCCGCGAGGTCTGTAAGTGATTAACTACTTCGACAGTTGACGAACTGCCTTTTCGCTTTACGCGATTGTATATTCTTGATACACCCCAAATAAACTCAGCTTTGAGTGAAGATGCTATTTGAGCCATGGTTGCCACAACACCCAAAGACCTGACGACTTCTAACAACGCGCACGAGCTTTCTTTAAATGAGCGTGGATAATAAGCGAAGCAACGAACTAACAGTCGCCCAAAATTAGGCTTGAAGCTCGTTCCCTCTTCACTAGTGACTTTTTCAACTGCTTTGACCAGTGAATAGGACCAGACAGTTGGCACTGAGTAAAACTCTGGGACACGACTATCCCACACCAAATTTTTAAAGGGGGCTATATGCGCGTTTTCCCGCAACTTCCCATAATGCCCACCAGAACTGCTCTGCCCGGAAGTACTCAGCCCAGATGCTCCTGGAATGATAATCGGGTAGTCGATCATGACGCACGATCGCGCTTCCCGCGAAATCAAAAACGCACTATAAATATCAGGGCTGACACCGCCGAAGAGGGCGCCATATTTGGCAACAATACGACGCGCCAAATCGGACGAAATCATACCTGCATAAGCCCTTGGCATATCGAACACGCCACCACCCAGATGTTTAAGGGCATAATCGCTTGCTTTTTTAGCATCATGCTTTTTTATCACCCCCGTAAACGGAGAGACGTGAAGCGTTCCTGAGTACAAGTCACCCAAGGTGGAATGCTTGAAGTCATCCCAATAATAAAGGGCAGGAAAACTAAACTTTAACGCATCAATGTGGCCTTGTTTGGCCCATCCAACGACATCGACAATTTCCTGAGCGACAAAATCATCGTCACCGATAAATACGAGATATTCACCGTCGGCAGATGCAAGCCCAAGATTAAAGTTGTCGACAACGCTGAACTCCTTATGCGCTCGAACCAGCTTTAATCTGGAAGGTGCATATAGCCCTTCAAATTCAGCAGATAAATTATCCACCGGACTTGAGTCACAAACGACGACCTGAATTTCATCAGACAACGCCAGCAACGACTTTACGGTCTCAATGGCATAACGGGCTCGATTGTGCGTAGGCACAATAATGCTTAACAATGCCATCGCCTCAGACACCCAACCGCTCGCGAATAAATGGAAGCGTCATCAGCAATGCCTTAATTTCTTCGACGCTCAGCAGTTCGGTGTTGTGCGAGGTGTAATCGTCGACATCGTTCGCTTCAGGCTGACCTTCGACGATAAACTTGTCGTAGTTTAGATCCCGGTTATCAGCCGGAACTCGGTAGTAACGGCCCATGTCTTTGGCTTTGGCCATTTCTTCACGAGACACCAGAGACTCGTACAACTTTTCTCCATGGCGCGTTCCAATAATGTTGACTGGAGCTTCGCTAGCAAACAATTCCTTCAGCGCGACAGTCAAGTCCCCAATCGTACTAGCCGGAGCTTTCTGAACAAAAATATCGCCCTGCTCACCATGTTCGAACGCATGGAGAACCAAATCAACCGAGTCCTCAAGGCTCATCAGAAACCGAGTCATCTTCGGATCAGTTACAGTTAGTGGTAGCCCATCTTTGATTTTATCAACAAACAGAGGAATTACCGAGCCACGGGAGGCCATAACGTTACCATAACGTGTTGCACACAAAATCGGCCCTCCCTCCCTCACTGTGCGGGACTTGGCAATTAACACTTTTTCCCCCATCGCCTTGGAGATACCCATTGCGTTGATTGGATAAACCGCTTTGTCAGTGCTGAGGAGCACTACGCGCTTGACCCCATTGTCGATAGCCGCATTAAGTACGTTTTCGGTACCGATGATATTGGTCAGTACTGCCTCCATGGGGTAGAACTCACAAGAGGGCACTTGTTTAAGCGCAGCAGCGTGAAATACATAATCAACACCTTTCATAGCGCGACTGATGCTTTCAAAACTCCTGACATCCCCAATGTGAAATTTCACTTTGGGATTGTTCAGCGCAATCCTCATGTCCTCTTGCTTTTTCTCATCTCGGCTAAAAACGATAATTTCCTTAACCGCTGTATCCAAAAAACGATTCAAAACCGTGTTGCCAAACGACCCAGTACCGCCGGTGATCATGAGAACTTTATTATCAAACATCTCATTTCTCGCTTATTCAAAAAGTAAATTTCGTAACACTGAGCGCAAGCACCAAACCCGCAATCAGCAGTAGAGCTAGTGCGCCAGAATACCTGGCGTAAGCTTTAACCTCAGGGCGAGTCGTGGCCCGCAGCCACGACGCGAGGGTTGAAATCGCGTGGTAAGCTGAATATACAATACAAATAGCTTCGACATTTTTTGCGGCAGCCGCCAGAACAGTCAGCAACAGAGTCGTAATCGTCATCGAGGCTGACAGGACCGCTTGAAACCGATAGTCCTTGGCCTTGATCAGCAAGCTGTAGGGAACGAACCCCAGTGCACCTAAGGCCACCCCGGGCAGCAAAATCTCAACGTACCTGGATATCGCGGTGATATCACTGCTCTGACCAAGCCAGATTTCAATGATCTGAGTACGAAACGACCACAACAGAATCGTCGGAATACAAGTGACCAAAAATATCGACAGTACGAAACGTCTCAAGGTGGCTCTTGCTCCAGCCAGCGTCCCGGAGGTCACTTCCTTTAAAAATGCTGGTTGAAAATACTGGCTAACCGGCCCTGCTAGGAGCGAAATAGGTGTCATGCACAACAGGCTTGCCAAATAGTAGGGTGTGACGCTCGCGGCTGAAGCGAACATTGAAATTATTGGTTTGTCGAGTTGCAGTACCGCCGCTCCAGCCGCAGAAAAAAGAACCAGAGCCCCCCCGGCCTTCGTCAAGGACAGTGCATCGTTCAATGTAGGCCACTCAACCGGACTCATTTGTTCGCCTGACGCCATTCGCCTTAACCCAAAATGGCGGGTAACCCACAAGTGTCCCGCTCCGAACAATAACTGAGTAAAAACAAAAGCCTCAAGTGTCGAGGCGTAAAACTTCAGTACCATCAACGTAGCGGCGGCTCGCACTAATACCCCAATAATCTGGAGAATACTCCCGGCCGCGTAATCCCTTCGAGCTATCAAAGCGGAGTAACTGAGATTTTGTAAAACCTGTACCCAAAAAAGCAAAACCGTGCCACCCAGCGCCACCCAACTCAGGCTGGTAATCAGACCCAGAGCTTTCGCCAGGAGCGCAAGTACTAGCAACACTCCATAGAAACCTGTCAGGCTCATCTCAGCGGTACGTAGGAGTTTTATCAATTCCCCTGCAGTACTTGAGGTGGTCGAGACAGAAATTTCGCGACCGATCAACACCGACATCCCTAGATCCATCATGACCAAAAGGGCTTGAAATGAAAGTATAACGGCAACGATGCCAAACTGCTCCGGCCCCAGTACTCGGTTAAACAGGGGTAGAAAAAGGAAGGCAACAATCACGCTTGAAGTTCGCCCAGCGTAAAGCATTGCCATGTTCGCAGCGGCAAACCACACACGACTCATGCGCAGCCCACATCCAGGTTCACCTGTACCACGCAGTCCTTTAGTGTATTCACGATACATTCCATATCCGCGGTGTCCAACCACCAACCACAAGGAATACCGAGAATATGGTCCTGTAGATAATCTGTGTTGGGTAAGTCAAATTTCCGATCGGCGTGAAATCCTGTATAAACATCGTTTCTTTGGTGAACTTTAGAAACCATGATGCCGCGACGCTTCATTTCCCGCATTACTCGATCCCGGTTCTCGACAAGTACCAGGAAAACCCAATAGGCCGCGACTGCTCCTTTCAAAACCGGAACAGCTGTTAGCCCGCTTACTCCCTGTAGCGATTCAGATAAATAAGCAGCGTTCTGCTTAACGCGCTCACTGCGCATGGAAGCAGAATCCAGTTGCGCAAAACCAAGCCCCGCACACAGATTATTGAGCGTCATTCCCCAGCCGATATCCGTAATATCGGAGGTCGGTGATATCTCACCATCTGTAGAGCGAAACGAGTTAAAGTTGATCCCGAATCTTCTCAAACGTCGGGCTTTTTCCGCATTTTCGCTGGATTTACAGACCAATGCCCCTCCCTCAGTCGCATTGATTTGCCGATTAGGGTAGAAGGAGTAAATGGCAAACTCTCCATGTTTCCCGACATGATGGCCGTCGATTGATGAAAACAGTGCGTTGTCACAGTCTTCAATCAAGACCAGACCAGCCTCCTGGCATATCTCAGCAACCTCTTGGGCAGGACCAGGATACCCGGCTACATGATACAAGATCACAGCCTTGGTCTTAGGGCTGATTTTAGCTTTCAGATCATCTGGGTCGATTTCCACCGTTCCAGGCTTGACGTCCACCCACACCGGAGTTGCGCCACATTGAGCGATGGATGCGTTGGTTGACAGGCATGCGAAGGCCGTAGTTAGCACCTCATCTCCCTCGCCCACATCCGATAAGCGCAAGGCGAGGAACAGTGCGCTTGTCATGTCATTGGTCGATACCACATGCTCCTGGCCGACAATTTTAGCCAAGCCAGCTTCGAATTTCTGGACGTACTCCCCTCCTGCGATTTTGCCGGAACGTAGTACTTCCAGAGATATCCGATCCATCTCGGGAAGGTGTACGACTCCATACAAAGAAAACTTGTGTTCCATTTCGAATTCTCTCAGCCGCGCTTCAGGGTCTCGACGATGCGTTCACGGTCCTCATCAGAGACCCACCAACCACAAGGAATATGCACCAATTTCCGGTAAAAATCGTCCAACCCAGGCATGGCTGTCACAAACGGCTTAAAGACCGAATGGTAATGATTTGGGCGATGTAGTTTAGAGGCCGAGATACCGGCCGATGTCAAAATCCGCTCAACCTCATCGCAATCGTCCGCCAGCAGCGTGTAGAGCCAGTATGAAGGATTCGCATGATCAACAACGGAGGCGGGAGCTATGCCGGCAATTCCGCGCAGCGCCTCATCAAAAAAACGACCGTTAGCCCGATGCCGCTCTATGAGAGGTGCAATATAATCAAGTTGTTGAAGACCGATGACAGCAGCCACGTTATTCATATTGTATTTATAACCTGGCGTAGTTATATCTACTTCCGTGCGCGGAACCCCCTTGGATAAACCGAACCATCGCAAGCGACGCGCCTCATCCATCTTGTCCGAGTTACGCATAGAAAGGACACCGCCATCGACGGTCGTCATATGCTTGATGGCCTGAAAAGAAAAAATCGAGAAATCACCTATGGTGCCAATTCCCGCGCCTCCATAGCGAGAACCAAGCGCATGTGCACAGTCCTCGATAAGCGCGACCCCATGATCGTCGGCAATTTTTCTCAGTTCGTTGAGCCGCGCAGGATAGCCAGCATAGTGCACGACACAAATGGCTTTGGTTTTCTCAGTAATAGCAGCCTCTACCGCAGCCGGGCAGAGGTTACCCGTAATGGCTTCGACATCCGCGAAAACAGGTTTTGCGCCAACTTGCAAGATAGTGGTATTCGTTGGTTCAGCAGTCATTGAAGTAGTGATCACTTCATCGCCCCTCCCCACACCTGACAATAAGAACGCCAAATGCAAAGCGCCGGTGCCGCTACTCACTGCAAGAGCATTTTTCAAACCAAATTGTTCGGCAAAGGCAGACTCAAAGCGGTAAACGAATTCGCCTTCGGCAATCATACCGCTATAAAGTACAGACTCTAGAGCCGGCATCAGTTTATCGCGGGGCGGCATCACAACTTTAACTAGCGGGAGAGTGACAGCGGTATTTTGCATAATTTAAATCCGATCTAGGAATTCTATTGCGGGAATGCTAGGTATTGAAGCATCAACCAATTGCTTGACCATCCTAAACGCACCCGGAAGGAGTTCAATCTGTACGTTTCGCTTGAGCAATTCAGTTATCAGGCCGTCTTCGCTACCAATATTAAGCGTCCAACGTTCTGGCATAACGGCAACCAGCAAGTCCGCAACATTTGCGTGTGCACCTTGCCACCCTGCCAGCGTGACACTGCCGTTGAGTGACCGAAGAACAATCGCCTCGGCAACGCCGTTTGAGCACAACTGGCCATCCACGGCGAAGGCAGGAATACCTTGTTCACGAGCTTTACTCATGGTATCAGGCCAAGGCGTTTTAATGATGCTTTCGTCACTTGAAACCGCTTCGACTCCTTGCCTGTGCGCCTGACCAAAGCACTCTTGGCCATCGGAAATAAAGCCATGACGTGTGTAGACGCCTGGCTTTTGAGTCCAAAGCACCAACGCTTCGATTTTGATCGTTTTAGAAAATGCAATTGCCTCCTCCATTAGGCGCGAACTCAATCCATTGCCACGCCAAGCCTCGGCCACAGCGACCAATCCGATCATGCCATATGACCTGCCTGTTTCGAGATGCATCCGCTTAACGACCAATGCGGCAACAATGGCTTTTTTTGAGTCCAGGGCAGGCGCTTCGATAAAAATGGAGAAAACATCCGTGGCATTATCAATCCAGGGAAAATGCGCGGGCAGACTTATGCCTCTCCCTCTGGAGGAAAAAAAGACTCTCCACAACAGATCCCGTACCTGCTCGGGAACTCCATTGGTAATTAAAACGTTGTGCGTCGAATCATTTTTGAGGGGTATATACTCGGGGTAAGGGATCGTCTTCATTGGCTACACCATTGTCTATTCGCCACGCTCAACCAATCTCCAGGTCCACTTGGCGGTTGCGCTACGCTTTCTGATTCACTGCTCATTGCATTGGAGTCAGACCCCCATCGCCCACCCGGAGTACGGATACAGCTAAAAAACACCTCCCCCCCTCGATGATTTCGCGGAAAAGTACTCTGATGCTACCGCACCGCTGAACGTTCAGGCAGTGTCCGGACAAGCAAACCATCAGATTTGGCATCATTTTACAAAAATAGGCGCCGGCTGGCTCCACAGAATGCGCGTTCTTTGCAGATCGCCTGTAGCCCTATGCAGCCATACCACTGGATCAACGGAATTGCTGTGACCACCGGAATAGCGGAAGGTGCCAACTAGAATGGCATCATCGGGGGACCCGAGCTCGCCAGACGGCGTTTTTTTTTCTTGTGCACGGTATGCGGCTCTGTCCAATTCAGATTTTCGGGGACCTTTTTAGGCTCTGTCGGTCCGGACAGAACCCTATTTTCGCCTAGACAGTATGGCTGCCACTGGATGAACCGGGCACACAAAACGATGTAACATTTAACCTTGACCCAGACTCCCCCGACTAGCGCGAATGAAATATCGGGCAAGCGCAACTATCAAGCCTAAGCCCAACCCCGCAAAAAGGCCCAATGCAATTACCAATAGCTTTTTAGGCTTGATGGGGCTGTCGGGCTCCTTTACATCACCGTCCACGCGATATACTTGGACTGCAGCAGGTCGAACTTGCAAGCTTTTAAAGAGCTCATACCTGTCCTGTAGTTCACGCAATCTTGGTATAAATGGATCATCAGATTTTCGCAGCTTCAGGTTTTCAAGCTCCGCCTCCAACGCCTTGCTTCCGCGCATATAGACCAGCTCTCCATCCATACTGGCGGTGATTTCTGTCGCAGAACTACCGCTGATAATTGGAGGCCTCTCCAGTCCGATAGCCTTGGCAATGCGCAGAGCCTCTTCAAGTTGCACCATCAGGTCTTCTCTAACTTGCTGGCCTCGCTCTCTAAGCGTAGTAATCTGCTGGTTGATATTACGAGCAATTACACCAGCCTCTTGAGTGACGTTCTTGATCATCTCCTCTTCAGAAGACTTTCCGGCTAATTCTACATAGGTAGAAGCCCAATTAGCAGCTTCGACAGGACTGCTACTACTAACTGTCACTACCGCAGTTTGAAGTTCTTTCTTTGGCAACTCGACGGTGACGCGCCTCGACAAAACCTCATACAATTTTGTTTGGGAGCCCATCCGCACGGACTCATCCAGAGAGGGTAGAAAAACACTCTCAAAAAAATTTCGGCGCAGCGATTCTGCCTGAAGATTGCGCAAAAAAACCGCATAAACATCGTCTACGGTGTAGGGTTCCAAGCTCGAATCTCTGGACCTGCCATAGTTGAAATCGGCGATTCCATTCTGTGTTGGCGGAAGAATGAATACCTTGGCTTCATAGACAGGCTTTGCCACGAACAAATAAGCACCTGCGATCATTACCCCAATGATCGCAAGAGAAATAATGAGCCATTTTTCTCCCCACAAGCCTCGCACCAGGTTGAGTAAATCGACCTCACCCTCTGGCGCAGGTACGTGATTACGGTTGTGCATCTAGCCTTTTATCCTTATAAATCCAACAGCTCTGACCGACATAGCCCCACACCATCGCGAGACACTTGGAGGCATCGAACGGCACAGGCAGTCGGTGAAAAAATAGGGTCTAATTCTCTAACAGAATCTATGCCTTTGGCGACCAATATTCGAATCGATTACGCGAGACCTTGCTTACTAAGTTTCATTCTTGCGAAACCAACTCACCAACAGAACCCACAAAGGACCGATCAACATCCCAACCACCAACGCCATCAACACAAAGATCGAGACTGGTAGCTGTGGAAGTGGTAACCCCAAAAAAAATAGCGAGGTAGCTTGCTGGTTCTCCAGAACAAACGCTAATGCGATAGCAGCGCAGAGAATGAGACATAGGACAACAGAAAAACGCCTAAATTTCTTCATTTAGACACCCCTGCAGTTAAAATTATTCGCCATGCTCCTCATCCTCATTCACCCGATCCCGCAACTCCTTCCCAGGCTTGAAATGCGGCACAAACTTGCCATCCAGACTCACCGACTGCCCAGTCTTCGGGTTGCGTCCCACCCTAGGCGCCCGGTAGTGCAGCGAAAAACTGCCGAAGCCACGAATTTCGATGCGATCGCCAGTGGCCAGGCACTGAGACATTTGCTCAAGCATGGTCTTGATGGCCAGCTCGACATCCTTTGATGAGAGCAGCCCTTGATGGGTAACAATACGTTCGATCAATTCCGACTTCGTCATATTTTTCCCTTCTTTATCAAGAAGCTAGATCACTGCTACAAAGGTTTTAGCATGCCTGAAGGGATTTGAACAGTACGGATTTTGACCACTGCAAAAGCTCGGAAACGTCTCACATGCCGCGACCCCGGCGTAGCCTGCGGCAGCGGCCAGAAGGCCAGACAAATTTCGGGCACAAAAAAGGGCGACCGAAGTCGCCCTTTTTCTAACGGTCAGTCAGAACTTAGTTCTGCTTGGCCATTGCTTCGCGCAGCAGTGCAGCCATGGTGGTATCGGCAGCAGCAGCTTCCGGAGCGGATTTCAGGCTCTGGATAGCTTCTTTCTCTTCAGCGTCGTCTTTCGACTTGATGGAGAGGCTGATAACGCGGGACTTGCGGTCAACGCTGATGATCTTGGCTTCAACTTCTTCGCCAACTTTCAGGACGTTACGCGCGTCTTCAACGCGGTCACGGCTGATTTCGGAGGCTTTCAGAGTAGCTTCGATGTCGTCAGCCAGGGTGATCACAGCGCCCTTGGCGTCAACTTCTTTAACGGTACCTTTGACGATAGCGCCTTTGTCGTTGACAGCAACGTAGTTGGAGAACGGATCGTCTTCCAGTTGCTTGATACCCAGGGAGATACGCTCACGCTCTGGATCTACGGACAGGATGACGGTGTCCAGCTCGTCGCCCTTCTTGAAGCGACGTACGGCTTCTTCGCCCACTTCGTTCCAGGAGATGTCGGACAGGTGAACCAGACCGTCGATGCCGCCGTCCAGACCAATGAAGATACCGAAATCGGTGATCGACTTGATGGTGCCGGAGATCTTATCGCCCTTGTTGAACTGGCCAGAGAAATCTTCCCATGGGTTAGATTTGCACTGCTTGATGCCCAGGGAGATACGACGACGCTCTTCGTCGATGTCCAGAACCATAACTTCCACTTCGTCGCCGACTTGTACGACTTTCGAAGGGTGGATGTTCTTGTTGGTCCAGTCCATTTCGGAAACGTGTACCAGGCCTTCCACGCCTTCTTCCAGCTCTGCGAAGCAGCCGTAGTCGGTCAGGTTGGTAACACGCGCCATTACGCGGGTGCTTTCTGGGTAACGTGCCTTGATAGCAACCCATGGGTCTTCGCCCAGTTGCTTCAGGCCCAGGGATACGCGGTTACGCTCGCGATCGTACTTCAGAACCTTGACATCGATCTCGTCGCCAACATTGACGATTTCCGATGGGTGCTTGATACGCTTCCAGGCCATGTCGGTGATGTGCAGCAGGCCATCGACGCCGCCCAGGTCCACGAATGCGCCGTAGTCGGTGAGGTTCTTGACGATACCTTTGACCTGCTGGCCTTCCTGCAGCGATTCCAGCAGAGCTTCGCGCTCGGCGCTGTTTTCGGCTTCCAGGACGCTGCGACGGGAAACGACAACGTTGTTGCGCTTCTGGTCCAGCTTGATGACCTTGAATTCCAGCTCTTTGCCTTCCAGGTGCGTGGTGTCGCGCACTGGACGGACGTCAACCAGAGAACCTGGCAGGAACGCACGGATGCCGTTAACGTCGACAGTGAAGCCGCCTTTAACCTTACCGTTGATAACGCCCTTGACCACTTCTTCGGCGGCGAAAGCTGCTTCCAGAACAATCCAGCACTCAGCGCGCTTGGCTTTTTCACGGGACAGTTTGGTTTCGCCAAAGCCGTCTTCGACCGCGTCCAGCGCAACGTGAACTTCGTCACCGACCTTGATGGTCAGCTCGCCAGCTTCGTTGTAGAACTGCTCGAGCGGGATGACGCCCTCGGACTTCAGGCCAGCGTGTACGGTAACCCAGTCGCCGTCGATGTCGACAACGATACCGGTGATGATCGCACCCGGCTGAAGATTGAGGGTTTTCAGGCTTTCTTCAAAGAGTTCTGCAAAGCTTTCGCTCATTTTAATTCCTGTAAATAAGGGCGGAGTAAACGCCCATCAGCCGCATCCCAGACAATGCGGGTTTCGTTCAAGTAAAAGAAAGCACGCAGGACTATGACTGGTTCCCTGCACGCCTTCTTGGTCACCCGGCGATATCGCGAAGTGCGATCTCGCTCGTGATGCGTTCCAACACCTGCTCGATGGACAATTGCGTGGAATCCAGCTGTATGGCGTCAGCCGCCGGTTTGAGCGGGGCCACCGCTCGCTGGGTGTCGCGCTCATCGCGCTCACGTATCTCATCTAGCAGACTCGACAGACTAACATCATTGCCAGCAGCCTTCAACTGCAGGTAACGGCGTTTTGCCCTCTCCTCGGCACTGGCCGTGAGGAAGATTTTCAGCGGCGCATCGGGGAACACCACGGTGCCCATGTCGCGGCCATCGGCCACCAGCCCGGGCATCTCCTGGAACGCGCGCTGGCGCTGCAACAAGGCTTCGCGCACCGCCGGCAGTGCAGCGACTTGAGAAGCCCCGGCACCGACGGTTTCTGTGCGGATCACGGAACTGACCTCATCACCTTCAAGGATGATGCGCTGCAACTGACCTTCGGTCGCCGCAATGAACTGCACATCCAGATGGGCGGCCAGCGCCTTGAGCAGTTCTTCGTTGGTCAGGTCGACGCCATGGTTGCCGGCGGCAAACGCCAGCAAGCGATAAAGTGCGCCCGAATCGAGCAGATTCCAACCCAGGCGATTGGCCAGGATCCCGGCAACAGTGCCCTTACCCGAACCGCTTGGACCATCAATGGTAATTACCGGAGCCACAATCACGACCTACCCTCTTCAGCTACACGGATCCCGACCTGGGCACACAGCGCCAGGAAATTGGGAAAAGACGTCGCGACATTAGCGCAGTCATGGATACGAATCGGCGCGCTGGCGCGCAAGGAAGCCACGCTCAATGCCATGGCAATACGATGGTCGCCATGCCCGTCGACCTCGCCACCACCCAGGGTGCCACCTTCGATGATAATCCCATCCGTGGTCGGCTGACACTTGATGCCCAGCGCCTGCAAGCCATCAGCCATGGCCTGGATACGGTCGGATTCTTTCACCCGCAGCTCCTCAGCACCGCGCAATACGGTCTGGCCTTCTGCGCAGGCCGCGGCGATGAACAACACCGGGAATTCATCAATGGCCAGCGGCACCAAGGCTGCAGGGATTTCGATACCCTTGAGCGGTGCAGCGCGCACATGCAGGTCCGCCACCGGCTCGCCACCGACTTCGCGCGGGTTCAACAGAGTGATATCAGCCCCCATCAGGCGCAGGATATCCAGCACACCGGTGCGAGTCGGGTTGATACCCACATGCTCGAGCACCAGGTCCGAACCCTCGGCGATGGATGCTGCCACCAGGAAAAACGCCGCCGAGGAGATATCGCCGGGCACTTCGATGCGAGTCGCACCAAGACGATGGCCGGACTCGACCGAGGCGCTCGCCCCTGACACCGCTACCGGATAACCAAACCCGCGCAACATGCGCTCGGTGTGATCACGGGTCGGCGCAGGCTCGGTGACGGTGGTCTTGCCTTCGGCATACAAGCCAGCCAACAGCAGGCAGGACTTGACCTGGGCACTGGCCATCGGCAGAGCATAATCGACACCCTTGAGCGCTTTCCCCCCGCGGATTTTCAGCGGCGGACGCCCCTGTTCAGCGGTCTCGATGACCGCCCCCATTTGCCGCAGCGGGTCGGCAACCCGGTTCATCGGCCGCTTGGACAACGACGGGTCACCGGTCAATTCCGAATCGAAGCTTTGCCCAGCCAGCAGCCCGGCGAGCAGGCGCATGGAAGTACCGGAGTTACCCAGGTAAATCGGCCCCGGCGGCACCTTCAAGCCATTGAGGCCCACACCATGGATGGTGACGCGACCATGGTGCGGGCCTTCGATGACCACACCCATGTCACGGAACGCCTGCAAGGTCGCCAGCGCGTCCTCGCCCTCCAGAAACCCTTCGACCTCGGTCACGCCTTCGGCCAGGGAGCCCAGCATGATCGAACGATGGGAAATCGATTTATCGCCTGGCACGCGAACCCGACCGGCAACGCAGCCGCCGGGGCTGGCCAGAAAAGTCAGTTCGCGGCTGCTTTGCGGTTCGACGTACGCCCGACGCGCGAGAATCTTGCCGAAGTGCTCGCGGGCCATGCGGGCGCGCGTGAACACACCGAGCAGCTGATGCCCGTCGCCGGCGTCGACTGCATCGCGCAAGGCGTCGAGGTCGCTGCGGAAGGTATCGAGTGTGCGCAAAACCGCTTCGCGGTTGGCCAGGAAGATGTCATGCCACATGACCGGATCACTGCCGGCGATGCGGGTAAAATCGCGAAAGCCTCCCGCCGCATAGCGGAAGATTTCCAGGTTTTCATTACGCTTGGCCAGGGAATCGACCAGGCCGAAGGCCAACAAGTGCGGCAAGTGACTGGTCGCCGCCAGCACTTCATCGTGACGCTCCACTTGCATGTGCTCTACATCCGCCCCCAGTGCACGCCAGAGCCGGTCAACCAACGCAAGCGCGTCGGGATCGGTACCGTCGAGCGGGGTCAGGATCACTTTGTGGCGGCGAAACAGCTCGGCGTTGGAAGCTTCCACCCCGCTCTGCTCGGAACCAGCAATGGGGTGGCCGGGCACGAAGCGCGAAAGCTTGCCGGCGAACGCTTCGCCCGCCGCGCGCACCACATTACCCTTGGCGCTGCCGACATCAGTGAGAATCGCTTGGCCGAGATCGAGCCGGGCCAATTTGCCCAGCAAGGTTTCCATGGCCAGGATGGGCACTGCCAACTGAATGACCGTAGCCCCTTCGCACGCCAGCGCCAGGTCCGACTCACAGCGGTCGACTACGCCCAACTCGACCGCCAGTTTGCGCGATTGCGGGTCCAGATCGACGCCGACAACTTCACGGCACAAGCCACTTTCGCGCAACCCTTTGGCAAAAGAACCGCCGATCAGGCCGAGGCCGACCACGACCAGACGGTCAATGATCGGCTGCGGCGACGACATGACTTCAACCACGAGCCAGGACCTTGCTCAGCGCTTCGAGGAAACGCGCATTCTCGGCCGGCAGGCCGATGGTCACTCGCAGGTGGTTCGGCATGCCATAGTTGGCTACCGGGCGAACGATCACGCCCTCACGCAGCAGCCCCTGAAATACCGGAGCCGCTTCGCGCGCCAGGTCAACGGCAATGAAGTTGCCCTTGGACTCGATCCAGCCCAGGCCCAGCTCGCGCAGACCTGCCTGCAGCTGCTGCATGCCCGCTTCGTTCAGGCGACGGCTTTGAGCCAGGTACTCGGTGTCGTCCAGCGCGGCGCAGGCGGCTGCCAACGCCAGGCTGTTGACGTTGAACGGCTGGCGCACACGGTTGAGCACATCGGCGATAACCGGGGACGACAAGGCATAACCCACGCGCAGCGCTGCCAGGCCATAGGCCTTGGAGAAGGTGCGCGATACCAGCAGGTTCGGGTAGGCCGCCAGGTAGTCCAGGCCATCCGGCAAATCGCTGCCTTCGGCGTACTCGATGTAGGCCTCGTCCAGCACCACCAGCACATGGGCCGGCACGTCCTGGAGGAAGTCATCCAGCGCATCGGCGCTGAACCAGGTGCCGGTGGGGTTGTTCGGGTTGGCGATGAAGACCACGCGGGTCTGGGCATCGATCGCCGCGAGCATGGCCGACAGGTCATGCCCCCAATCCTTGGCCGGGACAACCTTGGCCTGGGCACCCACGGCCTGGGTAACGATCGGATAGACCGCAAACGCATGTTCGCTGAACACGGCGTTCACGCCGGGTGCCAGGTAAGCCCGGGCAACCAGCTCAAGAATGTCGTTGGAACCGTTGCCCAGGGTGACCTGGTTCATTTCGACGTCGCAGCGCTCGGCCAGCCGCTGCTTGAGGGCGAAGCCGTTGCCATCGGGATAACGGGTCAGCTCGGCGAGTGCGCCGCTAATTGCCGCCAAGGCCTTGGGGCTGGCACCCAGCGGGTTCTCGTTGCTGGCCAGCTTGACGATACTGGCCGGATCGATATCCAGCTCGCGCGCCAGTTCATCGACCGGCTTGCCTGGAACGTAAGGCGACAGCTGTTGCACGCCCGCCAGGGCGAGGGCGAGGAAATCACTCATGGGTATACCTCAGAGAACCGCTTTGGGGTAGGAACCCAGCACCTTGAGTGCTACGGCTTCCTGACTGATTTTCTCCAGCACTGCCTTGATCAGAGGATCACGGTGGTGGCCGATGAAGTCGATAAAGAACACATAAGTCCATTTACCACTGCGCGACGGACGGGTTTCAATCCGCGTCAGGTCGATGCCGTTGTCATGGAACGGCACCAGCAACTCATGCAGGGCACCCGGCTTGTTGCTCATCGAAACGATGATCGACGTCTTGTCGTCGCCGGTCGGTGGCACTTCCTGGTTGCCGATCATCAGGAACCGCGTGGAGTTGTCCGGACGGTCCTCGATTTTTTCCGCCAGGCGGGTCAAGCCATACAAGCCGGCCGCCATATCGCCGGCGATCGCTGCCGAGTTCCACTCTCCCTTGACCCGCTTGGCCGCCTCGGCGTTGCTGGAAACCGCCACGCGCTCCACGTTCGGGTAATGGGCGTCCAGCCACTTGCGGCACTGGGCCAGGGACTGGGCGTGGGAGTAGATGCGGCTGATGCTGTCGGTCTTGGTGTTCTCACCCACCAGCAAGTGATGGTGAATACGCAGCTCGACTTCACCACAGATCACCATGTCGTGCTCGAGGAAGCTGTCGAGGGTGTGGTTGACCGCGCCTTCGGTGGAGTTTTCCACCGGCACCACGCCAAAGTTCACCGCCCCGGCCGCCACTTCACGGAACACTTCGTCGATCGCCGCCATTGGCTTGCTGATCACGGCATGGCCAAAGTGCTTCATGGCTGCAGCCTGGGTGAAGGTACCTTCCGGCCCCAGGTAAGCGACTTTGAGCGGCTGCTCCAGAGCCAGGCACGAAGACATGATTTCGCGGAACAAACGCGCCATCTCTTCGTTGCCCAACGGGCCCTGGTTGCGCTGCATGACGCGCTTGAGCACCTGGGCTTCGCGCTCGGGGCGATAGAACACCGGCGCTTCACCTTCGGCCAGCGTGGCCATTTTTACTCGGGCAACTTCCTGGGCACAGCGAGCGCGATCACTGATCAGCTCGAGGATTTTTTCATCCAGGCTGTCAATGCGCACCCGCAGCGCTTTGAGCTCTTGCTCGGACATCAGGCATTTTCCTTCTCGAACTCGGTCATGTAGGCCACCAGGGCCTCGACCGCATCCAGACCCAGGGCGTTGTAGATCGAGGCGCGCATGCCGCCGACCGAACGGTGCCCTTTGAGGTTGAGCAAGCCACGGGCGTCGGCGCCGGCCAGGAAGGCCTTGTCCAGGCGTTCGTCAGCCAGGCGGAACGGTACGTTCATCCACGAGCGGGCATTGTGCGCGATCGGGTTGGTATAGAAGTCGCTGCTGTCGATGAAGCCGTACAGGCGGTCTTTCTTGGCGCGGTTGCGCGCTTCCATGGCCTCGACGCCACCCTGCTCTTTCAGCCATTCGAACACCAGGCCCGAGAGGTACCAGGAGTAAGTGGCCGGGGTGTTATACATCGAGCCGTTATCGGCGGCGACCTTGTAGTCGAGCATGGTCGGGCAGCTGCTGCGCGCACGGCCAATCAGGTCTTCGCGAACGATGACGACCACCAGCCCGCTTGGGCCAATGTTCTTTTGCGCGCCGGCGTAGATCAGGCCGAACTGCGAAACATCCACAGGGCGCGAGAGGATATCCGAGGACATATCCACAACCAGTGGAACATCACCGGTTTGCGGAACCCAATCGAATTCCAGGCCACCGATGGTTTCGTTGGAGGCGTAGTGAACGTAAGCGGCGCCCTTGGTCAGATTCCACTCATTCTGACCGGGGATGGCCAGGTAATCGTAAGGCTTGGCGCTGGCCGCAACATTGACGTTGCCGAAGCGGCGCGCTTCTTCGATGGCTTTCTTCGACCAGATACCGGTTTCGATGTAGTCAGCCGTGCCGCCTTCGGGCAGCAGGTTCAGCGGGATTTCCGCGAACTGCTGGCTGGCACCACCCTGCAGGAACAGCACCTTGTAGTTGGACGGGATACCCATCAGGTCGCGCAGGTCCTGCTCGGCCTTCTCGGCGATGGCCACGTATTCATCGCTACGGTGGCTCATTTCCATCACGCAAAGGCCCTTGCCACGCCAGTTCAGCATTTCGGCCTGGGCACGTTGCAGGACAGCTTCAGGGAGCGCAGCAGGACCTGCGCAGAAGTTAAAGGCTCGGTTGCTCACATCCACTCTCGCTCTGATCTTGGTCTTTGTAGGAGCGGGCTTGCCCGCGATGCGGCCCAGAGGCAGACCGCAGCGCCCCCATCGCGGGCAAGCCGCTCCTACAGTGTTAGTCCTGCGGTGTTTCTTCGTCTGCAGCAGCGTCCAGTTGCTGATCGGCGGCTTCGACTGCATCGTCATCGCCTGCGAAGTCTTCCTCGCCTTCCAGCTCCTCACCCTCGACTTCCGAAGGCTCCTGCACCCGCTCAAGACCCACCAGCGTTTCATCACTGGCCAGCTTGATCAGGGTGACGCCCTGGGTGTTGCGGCCCAGGCTGGAGACTTCGTCGACACGGGTGCGCACCAGGGTGCCCTGGTCGGAAA
>CAYVPI010000008.1:0-67476 GCA_964453495.1 uncultured Pseudomonas sp.
TCCCCAAGCAGTTCCTGGCCCTGACCGGCGAACACACCCTGTTCCAGCAAACCCTCGCGCGCCTGGTGTTCGAGGGCATGGATGCGCCGATCGTGGTCTGCAACAAGGACCACCGTTTCATCGTCAATGAGCAACTGGCCAACCTGAAGCTTGAGACCCAGGGCATCCTGATGGAGCCTTTTGGCCGCAACACCGCGCCGGCCGTGGCCATCACCGCCATGAAGCTGATGAGCGAAGGGCGTGACGAGTTGATGCTGGTACTGCCCGCCGACCACGTGATCGACGACCAGAAAGCCCTGCAACGTGCCCTGGCCCTGGCCACAGTGGCGGCCGAGCGCGGCGAGATGGTGTTGTTCGGCGTACCGGCGACCAAGCCGGAAACCGGCTACGGCTACATCAAGTCCAGCAACGATGCCCTGCTGCCCGAAGGCGTGCGCCGTGTCGCGCAATTCGTGGAGAAGCCGGATGAAAAACGCGCCAATGAATTCGTCCAGGCCGGTGGCTATTTCTGGAACAGCGGCATGTTCCTGTTCCGTGCCAGCCGCTTCCTCGAAGAGCTGAAAAAGCATGACGCCGACATCTACGACACCTGCATGCTGACCCTGGAGCGCAGCCAGCACGATGGCGACAATGTCGAGATCGACGAAGCCACCTTCGCCTGCTGCCCGGACAACTCCATCGACTACGCCGTAATGGAAAAAACCCAGCGCGCCTGTGTGGTGCCGTTGAGCGCCGGCTGGAGTGATGTGGGTTGCTGGTCGTCGCTGTGGGACGTGCACGAAAAAGACCACAACGGCAACGTGACCAAGGGTGACGTGGTGGTGCAGGACAGTCGCAATTGCATGATCCATGGCAACGGCAAGCTGGTCTCGGTGATCGGCCTTGAGAACATCGTGGTGGTCGAAACCAAGGACGCGATGATGATCGCCCACAAGGACAAGGTCCAGGGTGTCAAACAGATGGTCAACACCCTGAACGAACAAGGACGCAGCGAAACCCAGAACCACTGCGAGGTGTACCGCCCGTGGGGTTCCTATGATTCGGTAGACATGGGCGGGCGCTTCCAGGTCAAGCACATCACGGTCAAGCCCGGTGCCTGCCTGTCGCTGCAGATGCACCATCACCGCGCCGAACACTGGATCGTCGTCTCGGGCACTGCCGAAGTGACCTGTGACGAGAACGTGTTCCTGCTCACCGAAAACCAGTCGACCTACATCCCGATCGCCTCGGTGCACCGCCTGCGCAACCCGGGCAAGATCCCGCTGGAGATTATCGAGGTGCAGTCGGGCAGTTACCTGGGTGAGGATGATATCGAGCGGTTTGAGGATATCTATGGGCGATCGACGCCGGTTGCTCGGGGTGTTTCGATCAAGACGATCGCGCAGTAATACTCACCGCAGGAAGGCCCTTCGGGCCTTATCGCGGGCAAGCCCGCTCCTACACGGGTCGGTAGTACACCTCTTGTGCAGGAGCGGGCTTGCCCGCGATAAGGCCGCAGGGTGGCCACGTCCATCTAGCAGACAACCACAGCAACTGTTGGGTACGATGGTGCTATCTCGGTATCCAAGGTCCCCGCCTCCATGTTCATCGGCGTCCTGCTCATCCTGACCTGGTTCGTCCTGCTGCTGCGCTACCCGGCCAAGGCGTTTCCAATTTCGTTGGCTGCGCTGTTCGGCCTGGGCCTGGTCGCACTGTGGGTGGTGTGGCTGGACAACCGCGAAGCGAGCCAGTTGGCACGCCTGGAGTTGCGCCTGACCTATACCCCCGCTAGCAGCAACCCCCAGCGTTGCCCGGCGGATCGCCCCTTGCTGGTGCAATTGAACAATGGCAACAAGGTCCCGCTACTGGAGCTGCGCTGGCGTGTGGCAGCCTATGCACCGGGCGATACCGTAAACCTTGCCGATAACCTCTACGCCGCCCCTCGTTATCGTGGCCCCGGCGAGTTGCAGGCCGGCACCAGTTGGGAAGACTGCCTGCCACTGCCGCCGCTGCGCCCTGGCTACCGTCCGCAAACCCTGGAGTTTCGCGCCGAGCGTTTGCAAGGTACCTTCTCTGATTGATTGACCTCCCCCTCTTTGACGCAAAAGGACAGCGCCATGCCCATCGCTCTTATCACCGGCTGCTCCAGCGGCATCGGCCGCGCCCTGGCCGACGCCTTCAAAGGTGCGGGCTATGAAGTCTGGGCCACGGCGCGCAAGGCTGAGGATGTGGCGCAATTACAGGCTGCCGGTTTCATCGCCAGGCAACTGGATGTCAACGACGCCGGTGCGTTGGAGCAGTTGGGCGATGCCATCAATCAACGAACCGGTGGCCTCGATGTACTGATCAATAATGCCGGCTACGGCGCCATGGGCCCGTTGCTCGACGGAGGTGTCGACGCCATGCGCCGTCAGTTCGAAACCAATGTGTTCGCCGTGGTCGGGGTGACGCGGGCATTGTTCCCGGTGCTGCGCCGCAGTCGTGGTCTGGTGGTCAACATCGGCAGCGTCTCCGGAGTACTGGTGACGCCCTTTGCCGGTGCCTACTGCGCCTCTAAAGCCGCTGTGCATGCCTTGAGCGATGCCCTGCGCCTGGAACTGGCACCCTTCGGTGTGCGAGTCATGGAAGTGCAGCCCGGCGCCATTGCCTCAAGCTTTGCCAGCAATGCCGGCCGCGAAGCCGAACAGGTCATTGCCCAGCAATCGCCCTGGTGGCCGCTGCGCGAAAGCATCCGCGCCCGGGCCCAGGCCTCGCAAGACCGTCCCACACCTGCCGAGGACTTCGCCCGCGACCTGCTCAAAGCCGTGCGCCAAGCCAATCCGCCACGGCTGGTGCGCATCGGTAACGGCAGCCGCGCCCTGCCGTTGATGGAGCGGCTGCTGCCCAAGGTACTGCTGGACAGGGCCTTGAAAAAACGCTTCGGCCTCGACGGTACGCTGTAAGCGCACCGTCGTGACATTCACAGCGCTGTTGGGTCACAAAGGCGCCGCCTTTCCTCTTCGGTCAAGGTCGCCAGCAGGTCTTGCTCGGCCTGCTCGTGCTGCGCCTTGAGTGCCAGGGCTTCACTGTTGTACTGCCCATCGCTCAGTTCGGTTTGACGCTCCTCCAATGCGTTCATGCGAAGGTCAAAATCGTCCTGCATACGCTTGAAACGTTCTTTATGGCGGTTTTTCAAATGTTCGACCCAAAAATCCCGTGATGCCAAAAAGCGCGGCCACGCCTCGGTGCTTTCCCGGCGCAGCACTTCCTCTTTGGCAAGGTTGATTTGATCCTTAGTGACATTGGCCATATGGTCGAAGGTCATGCTTTGCGGCTGCCCCGGTAACTCCAGGGGGCTCGCCAACTTAATCCGATACCCCAGGCTGACTTCCAGAGGATCGACCAGGCTCTGCGCACGTGCGGCAACATCCGCCTGGGCAATGGCCTCCACCTGCTCGAGCCTGAACAGTTGCCGCGCCAGTGCCAGCAGGCTGGCGCCGGCATCGGCGTCGACCGCCTGGTCCTGTGCGCGCAATACCTTGACCTTGACCTCCAGTGCACTGAAGTTACTGATCACGCTGTCGGAACAGGTTCGCGGAGTTCCTGCCACCTCGAACAGCTCCACGCGCCAGCGAGTGTTTTCGGCGGCAGCCTCGAGCACTGCTTGCACGCGCTCGGTCAGGTTTTCGCGCACCAGCCGAGCATCACTGGTTTTGCTCAGCCGCTTGAGCAGACGGAAGAATTCCGACGAACCTTGCTCGGCCTTCAGCAAACGCCAGCGCTGCAATTGCTGTTCAGTCCGGGAGGCCGGTGGCAACCAGAACGCTTCTGCCTGATCAGCTCGCCCCCGTGGCGCTGCCTCTAACATGTGCGGCGCCCTGAGGTACTGGCGAACCCGCTCGCGCATCAGCGTGCTCAATGGATTGCCGTCCAGGGCAACCGCACGCAAAAAAGCCGGTGGTTCACTGAAATAGGTTTCCGGCAGCTGTTCGATACGGTTGTCGCGCAGGTCCACCGACTCCAGGAATGGACGCCCCCATAAGGTGGGAGGGGCCTGGGTAATTTCCGTTGCGC
This sequence comes from uncultured Pseudomonas sp., assembly GCA_964453495.1. GTDB lineage: Bacteria > Pseudomonadota > Gammaproteobacteria > Pseudomonadales > Pseudomonadaceae > Aquipseudomonas. Next base: position 4,033 of record CAYVPI010000008.1, read on the forward strand.
GCAGGGAAAGCCTGCGCAAGCGGGTCATCCGGCTAAAGTCGGGCAAGCGTCCCAGTGGATTGCCTCCGAGGTCGAGATCTTCCAGATGACGCAGATTTTCCAGCGCGGTGCCGGTGTTCTCGGTCAAACGGATTCGGTTACCCCGCAGGCGCAAGGCCTTGAGGGTGGACATGGGCTTGATCGCCTCAGGCACCGCAGTCAAAGCGTTGTTGCTCAGGTCGAGAAAGCGAACCTGGGTGAAGCGCCCCAGAAAACTCGAAGGCACTTGCTCCAGGGCCATGTTGTGCAGGCTCAACTCGGCGACATAGTCGAATTCAATCCGTTCACCCAGCATCGGCAGTTCGCCGATGCGCATGCCATCGAGGGCCAGGCTGGTACCCAGCCGCATCCCGAACGGCGAAAATACCCCAGAGGTTTGCCTGCGCCAGGCCTGACGCAGCAGCATGCTGGCCTGCTGACGGCTGTCGCGCTGCCGACTCGAGACCCCCTCGCGTTGCCAGCGGCTCAAGAGCCCATCCAGATGCGCCAATTCTTCGCGTCGACGCAGCAACACCGTACGGACATCAAGTCGCGACAGTCGATAGTTCGCCAGGTACTCACGGATATCGGCATCGGTGTAGCTGGGGTACAGCTCGCGAATCATGCTGGCGACCGGCTCCAGGCTTCGGCCCGCCTGGCTGCGACCACTCAACGGGTAACCGATCGAACCATCGGCGTGGCGCTGTGGCAGCACGACGCGAGGACGCTCGCGAATGCCTAGAAGGCGCGCTGCGGTTTTGCGCTGAGCCTTGGCCAGTTCAGCTTCCACGCCGGCAGGCCAGCCCGGATGCTGCGGCAAAAAATGCGCCCTCAAAAGGTCAGTGTCGCTTTGGTTTTCCGAGGCCAGGTAGAAGCCTTCATAGGCCCGGCTCAAACGCACCTGCTGCAGTTGTTCGCGCGCCTGTTCGGCCAGGCGCAATGGCACACGGGTTTCATCGAGCATGCGCAGGCGCTCGGCATCGCTGGCCTGGGCCACGATCGCCTTGGCCACCGGCAGGGGCAAACCAGGGAAATCCCGACACACCAGCGATTCCAGCGGGTCAGCGGTGGTTTGCGACGCCACTCGGCAGCGCTGGAAAAAAGACGGTCTGTTTTCGCTGAGCCAAAGTCCCATACGCTGGCGCAACGGCGTATCAATCTGCACCGGCGATTGCACCTCGACAGGCCAGGCAAATGACTCATCAGCCATCAGGGCATCCTGCAAACTCTGGAACAGGGAAGCATCCAGCGAATCGCTGTTCTGTTCGAGCCCCTCTATCAACTGGCCAATTTGCCGATCCAGACGCAACCGCTCACAGGTGTCGCGCAACAGTGCATCGGGGGGCGTGTTTTGCAGATGCAAGCGCTGCAAGTCCGCCGCGTCGCGCCCGGTTACCGCCAGAATTTGCGAGATTTCGGCCTCGGAAAAATCGCTGAACTCATGGCCGAACCGGCGAAATGCATAGGCGTCCGACCAACCCAAAGGGTCTTCGTGGCTCATACGCCAAGCCCCCCGGCCATCATGTTCGAGGGTGGGGGCATAGGCGTCCGTGCGCAAGGGATGGCGCATGCGCCAAGGGCCATGTGCCCCCTCACGCTCGATCGCATAGTACTTGCCATCGATGCCGCAGAACTGCTGCCCGTTGATGACATGGATGCCTTCGCTTGAAGGCTCGCTGGTGGCGGGCAGCTCAATGTTCCATTGATAGGGTTGCAGGTCCGGCTTCCACAAACGAGTTTGCCCATCGACCAGTTTGACCGGCATCAGCAGCCCGAGGAAACCCGAACGCTTGACCAGGGTTGCCGCGCCGCTCAGTACCACGGCACCGGCCGCCAGGCCTACCAGGTTTTCCAGCATATCGGTCAGGCATTCGAAGGCTTCATGGCGCTGCCCCTGCGCCCAATCTTCCACGCCGTGAAAAACCTGCCCCATCAATTCGGCCGCCGCCACTCCCATCACCACTTCACCCAGGCCCGGCACAACGAAAGCGGCCAAACCGAGGATGTCCAGGCCGATCTCCAGCGCCCGATTCAGGATGGCCTGTCGCTTGGCTTGATCGATATCGTTGGTGGGCACGGCGAGAAAACGCGCGTCATCCCTGATCTTTGCCAGCCGCTGGGCGCACAGCACATCAAACGGTAGGCCGCCGAGCAGAGGCCCATCCAGCGACAGGCTGGCATTGGTCTTCAAGCGTTGTTCCAGGCCCGCCATAAACGCGGGCAGGTTTCTACGCAAAACGAAACGACTGAAGAAGTGTCGGTAGTGCCTGGAGATCAGCTTGCCTTTTAGCGCCTTTTCAAACGCCGACCAGCTGGTGTACTCCTGGAGTGGATCATCCGGGTCACCCGGCAGGTAAACCACCAGCTTGAACACCGGCGTGGAAATGCCCGTAAAGTGCCCCAGTGGCAGAAACCGCGCCTGGAAGGCAATCACCCCGGTCAATGGCACGCCAAACAGTTGCACCTGATGAAAGGTGACCGGCAATTCCTTGTATTTGACCCCGGCCTCCAGTGCAGTCACTGCCTGCAACGCGCTGTACCAATGTTCGTCGATGCGCTGCTTGAGCCAGGCCAAATGAACCTCGACCTGCAAATCATGGCGATGACTGCTTTTGAACAACGATTGCACCTGCGCCTTCGCCTTGGATGCACTGATCGTCAGGGTGGCAGCCGGTGAAAGCATACTGTCCAGATGCTTCTGGTATTGCCCGCCCAGGTCGAGCTTACGGCACATTGAAGCGAATCGAGGTACGGACACATCCTTGATCGGTTGCCCATTGCGCACCAGGATAACCAGCCGCGACGCACTGGCAGCCTCGTCCGCATCGAAGTTATGCAACGCCGCCTGCAGCAAGCTTTGCTCGGTGTATCGAATTTTCCAGTTGGGATAACCGACAGGCAAGGATTCAGGAAACATCAGCTCTTTCTTGCCGCGCGCCAGGGCGTCCCGGCGGCGACTGAGCTGATTGCCGAACGCTTCGTGCAGTGCAGCATTGAAGCGGGGTGTGGCAAAGGCCTGGAGCTTTTGCAATGGACGCATCAGCTCCACCACCTTGGCCTGGTACTGCTGGCTCAAGCGCAAGCTCTGGCTCAGGGCCTTGAGCACGTGCGCGTCGGCACTCTGCAACCAGGCGGGCATTTGCTTATGAATGAATTGTTCGTTGGATGCATCAGCCTCATGGGCCTGGGCAGTAATCTGGTCGTCGCTGAATTCCATGATGTACTTCCTTCGGGGTTTGATAACCCCGGAGGCTACTCAGTCCACTCCCCGCACACGCTATAGCGGGGTATTGCATGCTTTGGTTTTAAAGCACCTCACTTGGCTTGACCACCACCGTACATGTCGTCCCCGCCGCCAACAAAAAACCCTCCGGCACTTCATCAATATGAATCCGCACCGGCACCCGCTGGGCCAAGCGCACCCAGTTGAACGTAGGGTTCACATCGGCAATCAACTCACGACTCTCCGGGTTATCCCGGTCATAGATCCCCCGCGAAATGCTCTCCACATGCCCCTTGAGCACTTCACCGCTCATCATCTGCAGGTCGGCCTGGTCACCCACCTTCACGTGCGGCAGCTTGGTTTCTTCGAAAAACCCATAGACCCAGAACGAATCCTTGTCGACCACGGCCATCTTCGCCTCGCCGGTGCGCGCGTAGTCACCGCGGTGCACGTTGAGGTTGGTGACATAGCCGTCGACCGTGGCCAGGATGCGCGTGCGTTTGAGGTCAAGCTCGGCTGCCGCCAGTTGCGCCTGGGCGTGCTGGTAGTCCGCCAGCGCCGAGTTGGCGATGTTGCTGGCGTCGTCGCGGTTTTCCTTAGAGATCACCAGGTTGTCCAGGTCGGCGCGGCGGTTGGCGTTGACCTTGCGCATCTCCCAAGTGGCCTTGCGCGAGGCCACCAGCGACTGCGCCTGCTTGACGGCGATTTCGTAATGCTCGGGGTCGATCTGCATCAGCAGGTCGCCCTTTTTCACCAGCTGGTTATCGCGCACCGGTACATCGACTACGTAGCCGGGCACATCGGCCGCCACATTGATGATGTCGGCGCGTACGCGACCGTCGCGGGTCCAGGGGGTGTTCATGTAATGGACCCACAGTTCCCGGCCGATCACCACGGCGACGGCCAGGACGAGCAAGGTGCCGAGCAGGCTGAAAAGCTTTTTCATCAGGTAGGGTCTCAACGGTAAACAGTGAGCGCCATGGCGCCGAAGATGCAGACGAACAGGCTCAGGCGCAACAGTGCGGGGTGCCAGAAGAAGCGGTACAGATCGAGCCCACTGAAGAAGCGGTCCAGGGCCCAGGCGACCACGGCGGCGATCAGGAACATCAACGAGACAGTGGGCATGTAGATGCCGTGGAAGGCGATTTCACGGGGCATGGGTCGGTCCTTGCGGCGCGCAGGCCAATGGCAGTTCAGCGAGCGGTGATTGCGGGTCGAGCAATGAGGTGCGGATGAAGTGCAGGTAGCTCTGCACCCGGCGCAATGCCGAAGTGTCGAAGTGCCGGGCGAAAGGCTCGGGCGTGTCCTGCACGCGGCTGATGGCATGCTCGACCGCCACCCGGCAGCGCTCCAGGTTGCTGGCATTGGGCTGGATGAACAGGCGGATCAGCGAGCGGCCCATGACCCGGATGGCCTGGCGCCAGGGTTGCGCTTCGGCGTATGCCGGGTGCACCGGCAACACTGCCTGCTCGCGGCGCAGTTCGATGATCGCGTGGCCGATTTCCAGTACCACGAACATCCAGCGCAGCAGATTGCGCTGCACCTCGGGCTTGCCCGCTGCCAGGCCATAGGCTTGATGAAGCACGTCGCGGGTACGGCTTTCAAAGGCCGAACCCAGGCCACGCAGGCGCCCACTGATGGCGAACACCACCTGGGCACGCAAATCCTGCTCCATGCGCCGCCACAACCAGCGGCTGTTGGGCGGCAGGATGATTGCCCCGGCGGCGGCGCAGACCAGCATGCCGATGACCATGGCGATGTAGTCGTTGATGAACGCGTAGGGGTTGTACAACGTCAGGTTGTCGGGCACCGAACCGATCGAAAAGAAAATCAGCAAGCCGACACCGTAGCCGGCCCACTGCGGGCGTGAAGCGAGGAAGGCTCCGAGCATCAGTACCGGCGCCAACACCATGCAGAGCAAAGGGAAGCCATCGATCCAGGGGAATACAAAGAAGGTTTCGAAGAAGCCCACCAAGGCGCCGAACAGCGTGCCGCAAGCCATCTGGAACGACATGCGCTTGGGGTTTGGCGTGGCAGCCGATAACCCCACCGTGGCGGCTGCCACCAGGGTCATGGTGGCGCCACTGGGCCAGGCCGTGGCGACCCAGTAGCTACCCAAAATCAGCAAAATGGAGGCTGCGCGCCCCCCCGCCGCCATCGATACCCACCAGTTGGTCTGGGGCATGAACGGCTCGTCCCAGTTCTCCCGGGCATGGCTGTGATCGGCCAGCGAGGCGTGGGTCTGGGCATAACTGTGCAGGTCATCGACGAAGCGATACAGCAGCTCATAGGCGGTGTGGAAATCCAACAAGTCGGCTTCGCTGGGGCTGGTTTCGACAAACAGTTCACGCAAGCGCCGAACATGGAATGGCAACTCTTCCTTGTACAACGCCAGCTGCTGGGCCAACCGGCCGGCATCGGCATCGGTCAAAGCGCGCCCGGCAAAGTGTTCCATTACTCCCGCCAGCGCATGCAACCCCGGTTCGATGGCGGTCACCACTTCGGCATGGCCACGGCCGCGAATGCGTTCGAGCAATTGATGCAGGGCATTGAAACGCGTGGTGATGGCCATGAACTCACTGTTCAGGCGGCTGACGCGTCCGGCGCGCCGGCGCATGTGCGGGTCTTCGAACGCGACCACGCCACGCAAGCTTTCAAGGCCCACGGCATCGGAGATGAAGCGCACGTTGGCGCTTTCAAAGCCGTCGCGCTGGCTAGTACCGCGCAAACCCTCAATGACGAACCCGGCGAATACACCAAAGCGCTGGTACATGGCGTTGCGCATGGACGCACTGGCCGATTGCGGCAGGATCGCGGCGCTGACCGCCGTGGATACCACCAGCCCGAGAGAGATTTCCAGCACCCGCCAGACCGCCGCCATAAAGGCGCCGTCCGGATGCGACAACACGGGCAAGCCGACCATCGCCGCCGTGTAGCCGGCCAGCACGAAACCATAGCCCTTGAAGTTGCGGTGGCGCATGGCCCCGGCCGAACAGATGCCCACCCACAAGGCCAGGCTGGGGAGGAACAGTTCGGTGTTCTGGGCAAACAATGCGATTAACGCCACCGTCACCGCAGAACCGGCCAATGTACCGAGGAAGCGGTAGAAGCTCTTGGCAAATACATGCCCGCTTTGCAACTGCATCACGATAAACACCGTGATCATGGCCGTGCGCGGTTGTGGCAATTCCAGGCGCATGGCCAACCACAGGGTCAGGAAGGCCGCGATCAGCACCTTGAAGATATAGACCCAGGTCACGCCGTCGCTGCGCGCCCACTCGAAGAAGCCGCGCCGCCATTCCAGCGAGCCCAGCCAGCGCAAGGGTAAAGACAATGTACTCATGGCCGCCTGCTCAGTGGTCGAAAATGGCCAGGCTGGCCGGGGTTTTCGGCGCCTGGGTCTGCGGTTCGCCGGGCACGTCATTGCCAGCCTGCAAGCCACCACCCAAAGCTGTCACCAGCTCGGCATGGGCAGCCAGGCGAGCGGCCTGGACCTGCTGTTCGATCTGCTGTTGCCGGAACAACAGGGTTTGCGCGTTGAGCACATTGAGGTAATCAGTCAGGCCCCGTTGGAATGCGATCAAGGCGATGTCGTAGGTTTTCTGCGCAGAGGCCACCGATTCGGCAGCGAACATTTGCTGCTTGTCCATGGATTCACGGCGGATCAACTGATCAGAAATGCTTTTGAGCCCGTTGACCAGGGTCTGGTTGTAGTAGGCCACGGCCATGTCATAGCCCGCTGCCGCCTCGCCCAGCTGCGAACGCAAGCGACCACCGTCGAATATCGGCAAGGAGATGGCCGGGCCGACGCTGTAGTTGAATTTCTTGCCGGTCAGAAACTCCAGCGCACCGCCGCCGGTGGCCATGTAGCCCAGGCTGCCGACCAGATCGACGTTGGGGTAGAAACCGGCATGGGCCACGTCGATGCCGCGCGCCTGGGCCGCGACATTCCAGCGGCTGGCGACCACATCCGGGCGCTGGCCGAGCAGCTCGGCTGGCAGTGCCGATGGCAATTTCAAGGCGGTGTGCAAGGCCAGGCTCGGACGCTGCAATTGCGCACCCTCGCCCGGCCCTTTGCCCACCAGGGCTGCGAGCTGGTTACGGCTCAGGGCGATTTCTTCGTCCAGCGCATCCAGTTGCCGATGGGTTTCGGGCAATGGCGTCTGCGCCTGGCTGACTTCGAAATGGGTGCCGATGCCGCCCTTGAGGCGCCGCTCGGCCAATTCGAGAATCTGCTCCTGCTGCCCCAGAGTGGCCTTGACGATATCGCGCAGGGCATAGTGCAAGGACAGCCCGATATACACCCGCACAATGTTGTTCTGTAGTTCGAGCTGGGCCTGGCGCGCCTCGGCCACGCTCATGTGGGCAAGGTCCACGGCACGCTGGCTGGCGTTGTGCTCGCGGCCCCACAGGTCCAGGGCATAGCTGAAGCCCACTGCCGCATTGTTGTCCCAGGTATTGCTGCCGGACAGCTCACCAGGGCCATAGAACTGGTCGGCCGGCCAATTGTGCCGCTTGAGCGTGGATTGGCCATTAATTTGCAATGATTCGGCTGCTTCTACCACGCCCGCCATGGCCTTGGCCTGGCGCACACGTGCCGCCGCCAGGGCCATGTTCGGGCTGCCCTGCACGGCCAGTTCTACCCAGCGGTCGAGTTGCGGATCGCCATAGGCTTGCCACCATTGTTGGGTCGGCCAGTGTGCATCCCTGGCCGCGGCCTGGATCGCTTCGTCGGTCGCAAGGCCACTGGTCGCAAGTTTCGTGGCTTGCGGGGCAATCCCCCCGGTTCCGATGCAGCCGCTGATACTCAAGGTTAAAGCCAGAACGCTGAGAGCACTGAGCTCTCGGATGATGCGACGCGGCACAGCTGCGAGTTCCCGAAGAAAGAAGAGTCGGCAATAAGAGCCGCAATTCTAGGGGGCGTCATGGAGGCCGATAAGCCGGGTTTCCTGCGAATCTTTGTTACCGATAACGCGATAATCCGCCTTTAGTCTGAAGACTGACCCCGTAACTTCGTGTCACAATTTGTCGTCTCCCTAGAGAACGCCCCATGGACACCCTGCAAAACATGCGTGCTTTCAGTTGTGTTGCCCAGGTCGGCAGTTTCACTGCCGCGGCGGTGCAACTGGATACGACGACCGCCAACGTTTCGCGCGCGGTCTCGAACCTTGAAGCGCATCTGCAAACCCGCCTGCTCAACCGCACCACCCGGCGTATCGCCCTGACCGAAGCCGGCAAACGCTACTTGCTGCGTTGCGAGCAGATTCTGACCTACGTCGAAGAAGCCGAAGCCGAGGCCAGCGACGCCCATGCGCGCCCTGCCGGCCAGTTGAAAGTGCACTCGATGACCGGCGTCGGCCAGCATTATGTGATCGATGCCATCAGCCGCTACCGCAAGACCCACCCCGACGTCACCTTCGACCTGACCATGGCCAACCGCGTGCCGGACCTGCTCGACGAGGGTTATGACGTGTCCATCGTGCTGGCCAGCGAGCTGCCGGACTCGGGGTTTGTCTCCCAGCGCCTGGGCATCACCTACAGCATCGTCTGCGCCTCGCCCGAGTACGTGAAAACCCATGGCATCGCGCAAAAGCCCAAGGAGCTGCTGAACCACGCCTGCCTGCGCATGGTCAGCCCGGTGATTGCGCTGGAAAAATGGCTGTTCGACGGCCCCGAAGGCCAGGAGCTGGTCAACATCACCCAATCGCCATTCCAGGTGAACTCGGCCGACGCCATGAACACTGCCATCAGCAGCGGCATGGGCGTGGGTGTGCTGCCTATTTATTCGGCCATTGAGGGCTTGCGCAACGGCACCCTGGTGCGGGTACTGCCGCAGTATCGATTGCAGGAGCTGAACCTGTACGCCATCTACCCGTCGCGCCAATACCTGGATGCCAAGATCAAGACCTGGGTCGAGTACCTGCGCAACTCCCTGCCAGAGATCCTCGCTGCCCACGAAGCGGATCTCAAGACTCACGTATTGCCCATCGCCAACTGATATTCGGGCTGCACAAGCGGGGTAGAGAATGATAGCTTGCTACCCACTATCGTTACCGCCCGAGTATCCGCCCGATGAAAAAGACTGTACTTGCCTTCAGCCGCATCACCGCCCCGATGATCGAGCGCCTGCAGCAAGACTTCGACGTGATTGTGCCCGACCCGAAGAAGGGTGACATCAGCGCCCAGTTCAACGAAGCCCTGCCCCAGGCCCACGGTTTGATTGGCGCAGGCCGCAAGCTGGGGCGTGCGCAGCTGGAAAATGCTGCGCAGTTGAAAGTGGTGTCCAGCGTATCGGTCGGCTATGACAACTACGACCTGGGCTACTTCAACGAACGCGGCCTCATGCTGACCAACACCCCGGACGTGCTCACCGAAAGCACGGCGGACCTTGGCTTTGCCTTGCTCATGGCCAGCGCCCGCCGCGTCGCCGAACTCGATGCCTGGACCAAGGCCGGCCAATGGCAAGCCACCGTGGCACCGGCACTGTTCGGCAGCGACGTGTTCGGCAAGACCCTGGGCATCGTCGGCATGGGCAACATCGGCGCCGCCATCGCCCGCCGTGGCCGCCTGGGCTTCAACATGAACCTCATCTACAGCGGTAACAACCGCAAGACCTCGCTGGAACAGGAGCTCGGCGCGCAATACCGCAGCCTCGAGCAACTGCTGGCCGAAGCGGACTTCGTCTGCCTGGTGGTACCGCTCAGCGAACAGACCAAACACCTCATCAGCCACCGCGAACTGGCCTTGATGAAGCCCAGCGCTCACCTGATCAACATTTCCCGTGGGCCGGTGGTCGACGAGCCGGCGCTGATCCAGGCATTGCAACAAGGCACCATTCGCGGCGCCGGGCTGGATGTGTACGAGAAGGAGCCACTGGCCGACTCGCCACTGTTCCAGCTCAAGAACGCGGTCACCCTGCCCCACGTTGGCTCGGCGACCTCGGAAACCCGTGAGGCGATGTCCAACCGGGCGGTGGATAACCTGCGCAGTGCCTTGCTCGGTGAGCGGCCGCGGGATCTGGTGAATCCGCAGGTTTGGAAGGGTTGACCTGAGGGCCTCATCGCGGGCAAGCCCGCTCCTACAGGGAACGCGCACCCCCTGTAGGAGCGGGCTTGCCCGCGATGAAGCCAGTCCAATCACCCTCACACCCCAGGCTTCTTACCTCTGACCACATGCTTCAACACATACCGCGGCCGATGCTTGGTCTCCAGGTAGATTCGCCCGATGTACTCCCCCAGAATCCCGATCCCGATCAACTGCACCCCGCCCAGAAACAAAATGGCCGTCATCAATGACGGGTACCCCGGTACGTCATTGCCGAAGAATATTTTCTTCAACACCATGTACACCGCATAGGCCAGTGCGAACAACGACACGGCGCCACCAACGTAGGTCCACAAGCGCAAGGGTACAGTGCTGAAGGACGTGATGCCCTCCAGTGCCAGGTTCCATAGCTTCCAGCCGTTGAACTTGCTGGCGCCGGCCACCCGAACGGCGCGGTCGTACTCGACGATTACGGTGTTGAACCCCACCCACGACAACACCCCTTTCATGAACAGCTGATGCTCGGGCAGCTGCAGGATCGCATCCACCACCTTACGGTCCATCAAGCGAAAGTCGCCGACGTTCTCCTCGATCTTGGTGTAGGCGATGCGGTTGTGCAGATGATAAAAAATGGCTGCCGAATGGCGCTTCAGGTAACTGTCACTGGTGCGGTTGCGACGCTTTGCCAGCACCACTTCCGCGCCTTTTTGCCATTGTTCGATCATCAACGCGATGACGTTGATCGGGTCCTGCAGGTCGACGTCGATAGGGATCACCGCTTCGCCGCTGGCATGTTCGAGCCCTGCGAACAATGCCGATTCCTTGCCGAAATTGCGGGAAAAGGTGATGACCAGTACGTCATCGTCGGCCTCGGCAATGTTGTTGGCGATGGCTTCGGTGGCGTCGCTGCTGCCGTCGTTGACGAAGATGATTTCGACAGTCACGCCCTGTAGCGAGGGCTCACTGCGCACGCTCCGGTAGAAGGTTTCCAGGGTTTGTTCTTCGTTGAACACGGGGACGATCAGCGAAATCTTCACGTTTCATGCGCTCCGGAACACCACGAACTTGGAATAGAAAAAACCGGCGACCAGGCTGATCGCGGAAAACAACACCAGGGTAAACAAAGGCGGTAGCGAAAACTGGTCGGCCATATGTCCGACCAGCAGGCTTACCAGCCCCATGAAGCCCGTGAACAACATATAGCGCCAACCCGATGGCCGGACCCGGAAGTTGAAATGGGCATTGGCGAAAAAGGAAAAGCTCACGGCCACGCAGAACGCCAGAAAATTGCTTGGTGCCTGGGCCAATTGGCAGTACAGGTGCAACAGCAAAAACACCAACCAATGAATGCCGGTATTAGCCAGGCCGATAACGATATACCTGCGAAATTGCCTGAACATCGATACGTGCTCCCAGCGCGCTCGCTTACGTTTACCAGCGGTAGACCTCGGAATCGGCCACGTGCTGCATGACGATGTAGCCATTGTTTTCGACCACATAGAGCCGATAGAACTTGTTGCGCACTAGCGGCTGGAAATGGCCATCGGCAAAACGGCGTGCCGTCAGCGGCGGGTTATCGTGTACCACGTTGATCAATCCAGCCCTGGGCAGCATTTCCGCCAGCACGAAGTAGTTGATGTTGAGCACGTACTTCAACGCCGGCAGCAGCGCGGTCGAACCACTCGCCGCCGGTAGCCAGTTCCCCGTCACTCCCATCGAGACCATGTAGATTTTCTGTACATCGCGCAGTTCCTGGCGTGAAGCGATGTCGTAACTGAGTTGCTGCATGACCGACTGGGTCAGCTCTTTCTGTACGCTCAACACCCGCCCATAGGCATAGGAAAACGACAGCATGCAGAACACCGGCAACAACAGGAACAAACAGCAGCGAGGGTGTATTTTTTCCAGCAGCCAGTGGTTCAGGTAGAACACTGCCAGCAAAAGCGCCGAAAACCCCATCAGGGTCCTGGCACCGTCATTGAACAAGGTAAACATCAATGAGATGCCGGAAACGCACAGCAGTAACAGGGGAAACGTGAGCCCATACAGCACCAGCAAACCAGCCTTTTGCCCAAGGCCTTGCCCACTGACGACTGCCCTTACACCCACCCACAACCAGGCAATTGCCGCACCGCTGACCAAGGCCACACACAGCCAACGATTGCCACTGTTGAACAGCAAGCCGAGCCGCTCCATCACCAGCGCCTGGCGCGCTGCCAGGTCACCCCATAACTGCGGTTGCACCCCCAATATCCCCTGGCGCAGCTCGGCCATGAACGGGTAAGCGGTCAAGTAGTAGAGCGCCAGGCCGGTCAGCAACTGCATGCCCTTGTGGATAACCGCGCCCTGCACAACCTTGAATTCAGCGGGCTGGGCTATCTGGCGCAACACCTCGATGCAGCACAAACCGATGAACACGTTCAGGCTCAGTTGATACAAACCAAGCGCGAGGGCGATCAATGCGCCGGGCAGCAGGATACCCAGCAGCGCATGGCGGGCCTTGAAGGTAATGGCGTAGATGAGTGCGACCAAACTCAGGGCCATGGCCGGCCCGTCGTATTGATAAGACAGGTTCTGCAGGAAAAACGGGCTGTACCACAGCGGCAGTACCACCAGGCACGCACTGAAGGTGGGCGCTGCGAAGTAGTGCTGTACCAGCCGCCGCAAGGCCAATGCCATGGCGAACGTGGCGATGAGCAGCGGCAACGGGAAAATATTCGGGGCGGCCGCGGTGAACGTCAGCGCCCCATAAAACAACTCGACAAACAGGCGCCCCTCTTCTTTCCAGTGAGTGCCGGCCAACTGCGCACGCCAGCTGTCATCGATGTAGAAGTAGTCCGCCAGGATCAGTGGATAAACGAACAAAAACGCCGTGACAACAAAAAATACCAGGGTTTCGCGGGGCGAAAGCGCCCGTTCGAACAGTGAGTTGCCGCCCATCGTCACACCTCAAGAGGAGGGCAATCATGGCTTTGCCGGGCCCCATGACTGCGCCGCCAGAAGTGTAGCCGAGGCCGGCTCAACGGGTTTTCAATTCACCTGGCACAGCCTGTACCGGATCGCGGGCCTTGGGTTTGCGAAACACCAGCACGTTACCGAGCATCACCAACACCAGGCCCAACAGCGCTGGTGCCGTCCACTGATACCCTTCGGCATAGGCCGACACATTCAACGCCACCAGCGGGAACAGTACCGTGCAATAAGCGGCACGCTCCGGTCCCATGCGCCCGACCAGGGTCAGGTAGGCGGTAAAGCCGATCACCGAACCCGGGATCACCAGGTACAGCAGCGAGCCGATATAGCGCGCGTTCCACTCCATGGCGAAAGGGATGCCGCTGAACAGGCAGTACACGGCCAGCATCGACGCCCCGTAGAGCATGCCCCAGGCATTGGTGGTCATGGGTTTGAGCCCGGCTTTTTGCTGCATGCTCGAAAGCATGTTACCGGCCGAGAAGCACAAGGTGCCGAGCAAGGCCAGCGCCAGGCCGATCAAGGTTTCCCGGCTGGCCCCATGCGCGCAAAGCTCCGGCCAGAACAGCAAGCCCAGGCCCAACAGGCCCAAGGCGCCGCCAGCGAGTACATTGGCGGCGATCTTCTGCCCGAAGAACACCCGCGCGTTCAGTGCATTCCACAAGGTAGCAGTGGAAAACACCACCGCAATCAAACCACTGGCAATCCATTGGCTGGCCGTGAGAAAGCACATGAAGTTGACGCAGAACAGGCACAGCCCTTGCGCCAGGCAGATGATGTGCCCGCGCCGGTCCATTGCCTGCAGGCGGCGGCTGACCAGCAAGATGGCGAACAGAACCAATGCCGCTAGGCCGAAGCGGTAAACGATCGATACGGGGATGGCGACCACGCCCAGTTGCAGCTTCAGGGCGATCCAGGTGGTGCCCCAGATCAGTACGGTCAACAGGTAAAGCGAAAGGTTCATGATCGGGCTCCTTGGCAGAGCCTTTATCTTCAGGGCGCAGTTGCTGCGCCGCTTGCATAATCTTGCGCTTTTTAGCGAGGGACGCTGGCAGCGCCACGCGCTCGGAGTAGCATAGGCGCTGAGGAAAAAGCACATGACCAGCCTGGACCACCTACAAGTCTTTCAATCATTGAACAGCTCGCCCAATGCTCGCCTGGAGCACAGCGCCGAGCTGGGCGATGGCATGGTCGCGGCCTTGTGGAATAACCACCACGATGCCAGGGATTACCAGGGGCCGAGCCACCATACCCTGTCCTGCTACATCGCCGGTGGCACCGAGACCTTTCGCCGCGAACAACCAGGCAGCAAAGGTGCGCCAGACAAACTCTGCGTGTTGCCGGCCGGGCACGACTCGGCCTGGATCATCAACGGCAACATCCGCCTCGCCCACCTGTACTTCAGCCAGGAGCAGTTCGCCCTGGGTTGCATCAACCTGCTGGACCGCGAACCCCGCGAGCTGCAACTGCGCGAAAGCACCTTTCTCGACGACCCGCTCCAGGCTCGTCGTTTTCGCCAATTGATCGCAATGAACTGGGATGAACCCGGCGAGCGCCTGCTGACCAGCAGCCTGGCCCATGAAATGCTCAGCCATGCCCTGCTCAGCCAGGTCGGCGTGCGCCAGGGGCTCAAGCTCAAGGGCGGCCTGGCGGCACACCAGCGCCGGCAGGTGCTGGACTTCATCGAGACGCACCTGGCCGAGCCGCTCAGCCTTGGGCAGCTGGCCGGGTTGTGCAGCCTCTCGGAATATCATTTCGCACGGATGTTCCGCGCCAGCTGCGGCGTGCCACCGCACCAATACCTACTGGCGCGCCGCTTGGCCCGTGCACGTGAATTGCTGCGCGGTACCAGCCTGCCATTGGGTGAAGTTGCGTTGGCATGCGGGTTTGCCAGTGCCAGCCATTTCACCAATCGGTTTCGCCAGGCGCTCAGGGCGACGCCTGGCGAATATCGGTTGGCGTTTTTGCGCTGAATCGCTGGCAATCGGAATGCCAGCGATGAGGCCCGAACGAGCACACCTGAACACCCAATCACCCACAATCCCTCAATCGCCTCCGCCAAGCCAGGTTTTTTTGCGTCCAAATATTTATCTTTCAAAAGGGGTTGAAATCTTTCTCCGGGTGCCTGACCTTGTAATCAAGAGGCAATGATTTTGCGATCCATCGGGATCGCTCCATTGATTCTCTTGCGAGCTGAATAAGGGATGAACTATGCAAATCCAAGTCAATAGCGACAACCATATTCAAAGCAGCATCCGTCTTGAGGAGTGGGTACGCACCACCGTAGAAACCGCCCTCGAACGTTACGAAGAAGACCTGACCCGCGTGGAAGTTCACCTGCGCGATGAAAATGGCGACAAGCCAGGCCCCCATGACATGCGCTGCCAGATGGAAGCGCGACCAAAAGGCCACCAACCGATTTCCGTCACTCACAAAGCCCCTTCGCTGGATCAGGCAGTCGAAGGCGCAGCCACCAAGCTTGAACATGCGTTAGAGCACTTGTTCGGCAGATTGCGCAGCAAGCGCGCCTCCAACGACCAGACCATCGTGGAGAACCCGGACGCTCTGTTACAGGAAGAGTTTCAAGAGAACCAGCAGGCCGCCGCATACGGCAGCTGATAGGTGGGCCCAGCTCTTGATTGAGTGCCCTGAGTGAAAGGAAAAAAGGCGAGCCAAGGCTCGCCTTTTTCATGCCCGGCGAACGGTCAAGCGCCCGGCATGCGTCTTGCTCTTCATTGACTGGTAGCCCGCCGCAGGTCCAGCTCGCGAAACTATTCGGCGTCAAGGCCTGTCAATGAATGCATGTCTTACTTAAGTCAGGTGCGCAGCATGGACAACCCTTTCCAACTGATCAACGATGCCTTCCAAGCGCAATACCGGGTCAACCTGAGCATCCAACACCTGGACGGCAGCATCATGCTGACCCTCTCCGACGAACATGGTGTGGTTGCCAAGCGCCTGATCAGCGCCGCGCAACGCAATGATTCCAGACGCCTGCAACGCCTGATCGAGAGCGTGCAACTGGGAATCGCTATCGAACAAGGCCATAGCGCCATCCCGCTGCTGGCGGCGATGACCAACCGCAACCTGCGCGAGCAGCCACGACGCGGGCACTGATTTCAGATCTCGCCCTTCTCCACTTCCAGATGTTCACTGGAACCCGTGCCGGTCTTGCGATGCGGGTTCTCGATTTTCACCGATGGGAACTGCGAAGAGGCGTAGCGCACCACCAGGATTGCGAACGCCAGCAGCAAAATTGCCCCAGAAAGGTAAACCACGCCCAGATCTGGCGGATTATGGTGCGACACGTCGGAGATCAACAGGCGGGTCAACGCCGTGATTGCTACATAGATCAGAAAGCGCACCGGCATGTGGTTGGTCTTGAAATAAATGCCGACCATCGCCCCCAGTTCCAGGTAAATGAACAGCAGCAGGATATCGTCCACAGTAATGTGGCCTTTTTCGATCATGCCCAGAAACGCCATGACCGCCGCCCAGGCGGTGACTGCACCGATGGCGAACAATGCCAGGTAATGGAAAGACTCCACAAACAGATTGCCCAACGACTCGGCCAGCTCATGGACGGATTGGCGCAGGGACTCGGCCCAATTGATTTTCACGGTGCGATTTTCCTTGAGAACGTCTAAAACGAATGATGCGGCAAGGTAGATGACGTTTGCCTGCATGCAGAATAAAGGCCAGGGGCTGTTGGTGAGATGGTGGGTTTCGAATTTAAGGCACTCACATAGACCGCTATCGCGGGCAAGCCCGCTCCTACAGAGGTGATGTAGGAGCGGGCTTGCCCGCGATAACCATTCACCACCGAACAACTATTGGATCGCCCCTATCCAAACGACTCGGATTCGCTTATCCTTTGACTGTATAAATACACAGTGGTCATAAAGGGCCACTATCGCAAAGGCATGTGAGGTGGTGAATGGCCGTCGAAGTGGTATACCGCAGCAGCCGAGATCTGGAGCGCTTGTTCATGGATAAAGCCGAAGCTGACCGTCATGACAAAATGCTCGAACTGGCTGAGTTGCTGGCAGAAGTATTGAAAAAAGCGGTGCCGTCCCTGACCGAGCAACAAGTGGAAGACGCCGGTATTTACATGGCCAAGAATCGCGATGTGTTCGCCAAGGCCTTCAAGAGCCAGCCCGATGCGTTGTCGGAGTTGCTCAGCGGCGAAGCTGCCGAGTGAATCTCAATTTTGCGATTCTGCTGTAAATCTTCCCCCTCACCCTAACCCTCTCCCCCACGGGGAGAGGGGACTGATTTGTGTGGGCCCGAAATCGATGCAGCCTATTAATCAGGCTGCTCCAGCGCCTGCACCAACGCCTTGAAAAAGCGTGCAGCCTCACCGCCGGTGACGGCGCGGTGGTCGAATGTCAGCGACAACGGCAAAATCGGGTGCACTACCACCTGGCCATCCACGGCCACCGGCTCGTCGCGAATCCCTCCTGCCCCGAGTATGGCCACCTGCGGCGGTACCACCACCGGATTGGCATAACGGCCAAACAGCGTACCGAAATTGGACAAGGTCAAGGTTGCACCCATCATTTCCTGCGGTGGAATCGATCGCGCTTGAACGTCGGCCCGCAGGCGGCCGATGCCTGCCTTGAGATCGTCGGCACTGCGGTTGCCAACATCGCGTAGTACCGGCACAAACAGGCCATCGGGTGTATCCACGGCGATGCCCAGGTCCAGATGCTCATGCTGGCGAATCGCAAGGTTGCGCCCATCGAACCAACTATTAAGTACCGGCACCGCAGTGCAAGCCGCCGCCATCGCCATGCCCAGGCGCACCAGCGGGTCGCGGGCGACACTCCAGCGGTGCAGGTCGGCATCGGCGAACAACGTTACCGGTACCACTTCGGCATGGGACTTGGCCATATTCAGCGCCATGGCGCGGCGAACCCCACGCAGCTTCTCGCCGCCGAAGCGGTCCTGCGCGCATTGCGCGGCAGCTTCGACGTCGGCACGGGTGATCAGGCCATCGCTGCCACTGCCGGTCAATGCACTCAACTCCACACCCCGTTGCCGCGCCAATTGGCGTACCGCCGGGGTGGCCCGAGTGGCCATATGTTCTCGTGTAGAAGGGGCCGCCCCGACAAAGAAATTGTCGTCCTGACGGTTGCCGCCACCCTCCAGGCGCCCGACCACTGTGCCGGCGTCAGCCTCGCCTTCGTAGCCGAGCAGCGGTTCGCCAACGTGCAATATTTCTCCGGCATTACCGTAGGTCTTGGCTACCACACCATCATAGGGCGCTGGAATGTCGACGAGGGCCTTGGCGGTTTCCACCGAAACCAGTAATTGGTCGGCCTTGACCGTATCACCGACCTTTACGTGCCATTGCACGATTTCCGCTTCCTGCAACCCCTCGCCCAGGTCGGGCAATTTGAAGTATTTCATCAAGGCCTCCTCAGGCGAAATTCAGCACGTGGTCGCAGGCGTGAAGAACGTCTTCCACACTGGGCATGTACAGCTGTTCAAGGCGATACAACGGCGGCGGGATATCCGGCGCGGTAACGCGCTGGATCGGTGCCTGCAGGTCCAGAAATACCCGCTCGTAAAGGCTGGCGGCAATTTCTGCGCCCATGCCACAGGTGCGCGGTGCCTCATGCACGATCACGCAACGGCCTGTCTTGCGCACTGAGGCTTCCAGGGTGTCGAGGTCCAGTGGCTTGATGCAGGCTACATCGATGACCTCGGCGAAGATGCCCCGCTCGGCCAGCGCATCGGCGGCCTTGAGGGTTTCCATCATACTGGCCCCCCAGCTGATCAACGTCAGGTCGCTGCCTTCGCGCAGGGTGAAGCACGTATCGAGTGGCAAGCGCTTGCCATCGTCCGCCAAGGGTTGCGGGTTCATGCGATAGAGCCGGGTCGGTTCGAGGAAGATCACCGGGTCCGGATCATCAATTGCTGCAAGCAACAGGCCATAAGCCCGTGCCGGCGACGACGGCACCACCACGCGCAAGCCAGGCGTATGGGCGAACATGGCCTCGGTGCTTTCGCTATGGTGCTCTGGCGCACGAATACCGGCCCCCATGGGCGAGCGTAATACCATTGGGCAGCTCAGCCGGCCACGGGTGCGGTTACGCAAGCGGCTTGCATGAGATACCAGGTGCTCCATGGTGGCGTAGATAAACCCCATGAACTGGATTTCCACCACCGGCCGCAAGCCTTGGGCAGCCATACCCACGGCAAGACCGGCGATCATGGTTTCAGCCAGGGGCGTGTCGATCACCCGCTTGAAGCCGAAGCTGTCACGCAGGCCCAGGGTGGCGCGGAATACACCACCGTTGACGCCCACGTCCTCGCCCAACACCACCACCCGCTCATCCTCGGCCATGGCCCGATGCAGCGCCAGATTGACGGCTTCGAGCAGCGTCACCTTGTCATTGCTCATGCTGGCTGCCTCCTGCCTGGCGGGCCGCGCGCTCAAGGACCTCCTCGCGCTGTTCGGCCAGCGCCTGGGGCCAGCGGGCATAGACATGGTCGACAATCGACTCGGGCGGCTGCAGCCCGGCACGTTCAAAGTTATCCACCGCTTGCTGTACCTGGGCCTGACACTCGGCGATCAACACCTGCTCACGGCCTTCGTCCCATACCCCCTGGCTGGCCAGGAAGGCTTGCAGACGCTTGATCGGCTCCTCTTGCCAAGCGTGCTTGACTTCCTCGGCCGGACGATATCGGGTGGCATCATCAGCGGTGGTGTGGTCGCCCAGGCGATAGCTTACGCATTCGAGCAAGGCCGGTCCCTTGCCATGGCGGGCCCGCTCCAGGGCCAACTGCATGCGCTCATAAACAGCGAGCATGTCGTTACCATCAACCTGCTCACCATGAAAACCCGCGCCAATCGCCTTTTGCGCCAGGGTTGGCGCGCCACACTGAATCCGGCGTGGCACGGAAATAGCCCATTGGTTGTTGTTGACCACGAACACTACCGGCAGTTGCCAGGCCCCGGCCACGTTGAGCGCTTCGAGAAAATCACCCTTGCTGGTGGCGCCATCGCCGCAGGTGGTCACCGCCACCCGGTGCTCGCCACGAATCTTGAAGGCGCTGGCCACGCCACAGGCATGCAAGGCCTGTGTGGCGATCGGTACGCAAATGGGGAAGTCCTGGGCCACGGTGGGCTCGACGTATTCGCTACCGCGCTCGTCGCCGCCCCAGTACAGCAAGATTTCTTCCATGCGCACCCCACGCATCAGCTGTACGGCGGTGTCGCGGTAATATGGCACCAACACGTCTTCGGCCTGCATCAGGCTGCCGATGGCCACGCCAATGGCTTCCTGGCCGAGGGTCGGCGCATAGGTGCCGATGCGCCCGGTGCGTTGCAGGGCCACGGCTTTCTGGTCAAACAGCCGGGTCAGGACCATTTGCCGATACAGGCGCGTGAGCAGGTTGAAGTCGTCGGCGCAGGCCGGCATAGCGCCATTCAAGCGGCCATCGGGGGACAAATAGCGGGTGTAGGGAAGCTCGAGTTTCCTGGCAGTCATCGCTTCGCTCCTGACACGCGGGTACGCGTGGTTAGTCCGACGGCGGCTTGTGGCCGCCTCCGTTCCTTTAAGCGATAACGGCGTGTTTCAAACGTCCTGCTGGTAAACCAACCGCTCGGCCAACGCCTCGGCAACCCTGGCCGGTGAGCGTTTTTCAGCTTGGGCGTGGGCAAATACTTCAGTCAAACGCAGCGGGATCCGTTTCAAGTGCGCCGTTATCGTCCCGAGGTCTTCGCCCCGGTGTTTCAAAGCTACATAAATCAGCCCGCCGGAATTGATCACGTAATCCGGGGCATAGAGGATGCCGCGCGCCTCCAATTGGTCGGCGGCCTGCAGATTGGTCAGTTGGTTGTTGGCCGAACCGGCCACCGCCGCGCAGCGCAGCTGATTAACGCTTTGGCCATTGAGCACCGAACCCAGGCCACAAGGCGCGAAAATGTCGCACGGCGTACTGATCAGCGCCTCGCTGGCCACCGGATGAGCGCCAAATTGCTCCATGGCCAGTTGCACGAGCCCCGAATCGTAGTCGCTGACCAGCAATTCGGCGCCGGCAGCATGCAGTTGCTCGGCCACTTTGAAGCCAACATTGCCCAGGCCCTGGACCGCTATGCGCAAGCCTTCCAGATTGTCGCTGCCCAGGCGTGCGATGGAGGTGGCACGAATACCCGCGAACACGCCCATGGCCGTGTGCGGCGAGGGGTCGCCTGCCGCAGTAGTGCTGGTTACGTGCTGGGTGGTCTGGGCGATGCAGTCCATGTCAATGGTCGAAGTGCCACTGTCGATGGCAGTGATGTAGCGCCCTTCCAGGCTTTCGATAAAACGGCCAAAGGCCTCGAACAACGCCGCGCGGTTCTCCACATGGGGGTTACGAATGATCACGGCCTTGCCGCCACCCAGCGGCAGGCCGGCCAGGGCAGCCTTGTAGCTCATGCCCTGGGCCAGGCGAATGGCATCGATCATTGCGCTCTCGTCATCCGGGTAGGCCAGATAGCGACAGCCGCCCAGCGCCGGGCCGATGCGATCGCTATGAATGGCGATAACGGCCTTGAGCCCGGTCGCCGCGTCGACGGCCAGGTGCAGCGATTGAGTGCGAGTGCTTTGCATGAGAGCGAACATCGACGAGCTCCCGAATCATGTTGCTGATCCAAGTATAGGCGGCAGCGCACAGCCTGCCGGACGCACTGTCATAAATAGAAACCGAGCAAGCGGATATACCCATGCCACTGGACGAAAGCCCCTGGCAGCGCTAAAAGAAAAGGATAAGTGGAGACAATCATGAACCCGCGCCAAGCCTGCCTCGCTTGCCTGCAACGCGACCCCGCCGCAACCTTCGAGGCGGCGCTGTGGATAGCTGCCGAGCACGACCCGGGTGTGCAGCCCGAGCAAATCATGGGCGATCTCAATGATTTACAACAACAGGTGAGCAGCGGCCTGCCCCTGTTGCCGCTCCACGAACTGGCCCAACCGCTGCTGCGACGTCTATCGGCACTGGGTTTTCATCAGGACGAATACCACCCCGTGCGGCCACAGGCGGCTTTGCTCGACAAGGTGCTGCAACGTCGGCGCGGACAGCCCCTGGCCTTGGCCCTGCTGACACTGGAATTGGCCCGTCGCCTGGATATCCCGCTGGTGGGTGTCAACTTTCCGGGGCATTTTCTGTTGCGTGTACCCGGTGCCGACCATGCCCTGGACCCTTGCGGCGGGCGCCGCCTGTACCCGGTGGATTGCCGAGAACTGCTGGGCCGGCAGTTCGGCCCGCAAATCCAGTTGAGCGCCGAGCACATGCTTGAGGCCAGCCCGATGCAGATGCTCCAGCGCCTGTCACGTAACCTGCGACAACTGCACGCCACCCATGATGACGACTATGCAGCCCTCAAAGATGCCGAACGGGTGATGGAACTGGGCCCTGCCAACGCCAGCGACTACCTGGCGCGCGCTGTCATCTACCAACGCCTGGACTGCCCCCAGGCCGAGCGGTTCGACCTGGAACATGCATTGCTGCTCAGTGAAGACCCGATCCAACAGCTGCGTTTGACCGAACGCTTGAGCCATTTGCTGACGCCCAAGCCGTCGATGCATTGAAATCGTGTTGCCCCAATCGCTGGCAAGCCAGCTCCCACAAGAAATAGGCCGCCACCTGTAGGAGCTGGCTTGCCAGCGATCGGGGCCTACGCTGGCGTATCAGCCTGACTCGCCGGATGCGCCACCACAAACGCCGGATGCTTTTCAGCCAAGGCCTTCACTCGGTGAATGCGCGGATAAGCCTCAAGCGAAACGCCGAACCGCTCAGCCGCATACACCTGCGGGATCAGGTAAACATCCGCCAACCCCGGCAAATCGCCAAAGCAATAACCCTCATCGCCAATCAATTGCTCGACCGCCGCCAAACCCTGGCTGATCCAGTGAGCGATCCACTGATTCACCTGAGCCTCGTCATGCCCAAGCTTTCGCAACTGGTTAAGCACGCTGACGTTGTGCAGCGGGTGGATATCGCAACCGATCATCGCCGCAACGCTACGGGCGCGGGCACGTTGCAAGGCATCGCCACCCAGAAGTGCTGGCTGAGGAAAACGCTCTTCCAGGTACTCGATGATCGCCGGCGATTGCACCAGCAACTCACCCTGCTCGACCCGCAGGGCCGGAACACGGCCTTGCGGGTTGAGGGCGAGAAAATCTGCCTGCCGTTGTTCACCCTTGAGCAGGTTGACCGGGATCGACTGGAAGTCCACGCCCTTGAGGGCCAGGACGATACGCACTCGGTAAGACGAGGTCGAACGGTAGTAGGTATAGAGTTCCATCGCCTGATCCTCTTAGTGCGCGGCGAGCACCTTGCCCCGGCATTCGCCGAAACCGATCGAAGCCACGCCATCGGCACGGCAGCGTGCACGCAGGATGATTTCATCGCCGTCTTCGAGGAAGCGGCGAGTCTCGCCAGAGGCCAGCTCCACCGGTTCCTTGCCGCCGTTGGTGATCTCCAGCAGGCTGCCGAACTGGCCAGGGTTGGCCCCCGACAAGGTACCGGAACCGAACAGGTCACCAGCCTGCAACTGGCAACCGTTGACGCTATGGTGGGTGACCAACTGCGCAACGGTCCAGTACATGGTCCGGGTATTGCTCAGGGTCAGGCGCTGGGCAGGCAGGTTCTGCTCGCGCATGCGCTCGGTGAGCAGCAAAACTTCCAGTTCGATGTCGAAGGCACCATTGGCCTGGTCATGGGCATCATGCAGGTATGCCAGCGGTTTGGGGTCGCCTTCGGCGCGTGGGGCCTGGGCGCAGCGGAATGGCGCCAGGGCCTCGGCAGTCACAACCCAGGGTGACACGCTGGTGATGAAACTCTTGGACAGGAACGGGCCCAGCGGCTGGTATTCCCAGGCCTGGATATCGCGCGCCGACCAGTCGTTGAGCAGGCAGAAGCCAGCCACATGCTCGGCAGCCTCGGCAATCGGCACCGGCTCGCCCAAGGCATTGCCCTGACCGATCCAGATGCCCAGCTCCAGTTCATAGTCCAGGCGTGCGCAGGGGCCGAAGCTTGGCTCGGTCTGGCCGGCTGGTAGGGTCTGGCCCTTGGGGCGGCGAACGTCAGCACCGGAGGGGCGGATGGTCGAGGCACGGCCGTGATAACCGATTGGCACATACTTGTAGTTGGGCAGCAACGGGTTGTCCGGGCGGAACAGCTTGCCAACATTCTTGGCGTGCTCGATACCCACATAGAAGTCGGTGTAGTCGCTGATGCGGGCCGGCAAGTGCAACTGGCAGTCAGCGGCCAGCAGCAGCGCAGGCTTGAGCGCCGCTTGCTGCGAACTATCTTCGCCCAGCAATTGGAGCAGGCGTTCGCGCAGTGCGACGCGGGCCGGGCGGCCCAGCTCAAAGAATGCATTGAGTGCACCACCGCGGGTGGCTTCGACAGCCTGACGGGCCAGGCCGTCGAACAGGCCGGCGGCCAGCACCGCCTCCAGGTCCAGAATCGAATCGCCGATGGCCACGCCACAGCGTGGTGCCTGGCCGCCTTGGCTGAAAATCCCCAGCGGCAGGTTCTGCAGCGGGAAGTCGGCGTGCCCATTGGCACTGTCGACCCAACTGCGAGTGATGGCTGGCTGATTCATGGGTTATCTCCGATTCGGGTTGAAGGTGGTCGGCAGCGATGCCCAACAGGCATCGTAGTCGTTCTGCAATTGTGGGCAATCCTGGGCATGTCGGCTGGGGCGCAACACCTGGCAGGTCTCAAACATGAAGGCCATGGTGTTGTCGATCTTGCTTGGCGCAAGGTCCGCGGCGATGGCCTTGGTGCAGGTCTCGCCATCCGGACCGTGGGCGCTCATGCAGCTGTGCAGTGATGCACCGCCGGGCAGGAAGCCTTCGGCCTTGGCGTCGTAGCTGCCCTGGATCAGGCCCATGAACTCGTTCATCAGGTTGCGGTGGAACCATGGCGGACGGAAAGTGTTCTCAGCCACCATCCAGCGCGGCGGGAAAATCACGAAATCGATGTTGGCCAGGCCATGCACACTGGTGGGCGAGGTCAACACCGTGAAGATCGACGGGTCCGGATGGTCGAAGCTGACGGTGCCGATGGTGTTGAAGCGGCGCAGGTCGTATTTGTACGGCACGTTGTTCCCGTGCCAGGCGACGACGTCCAGGGGCGAGTGATTGAGCTCGCAGCCCCACAGCTCGCCAAGAAATTTTTGCACCAGTTGCACCGGCCCGTTGTGTTCTTCGTAGTGCGCCACTGGCGTGAGGAAGTCCCGTGGGTTGGCCAGGCCATTGCTGCCGATCGGCCCCAGGTCGGGCAGGCGCAGTGGCGCGCCGTGGTTCTCGGCGATATAACCGCGAGCCTGCGGGTCGAGCAATTCGACGCGGAACTTGAGGCCACGCGGCAACACGGCGATCTCCAGCGGCGCGACCTCCATCACACCGAGTTCAGTGGCGATGCGCAGGCGCCCGAGTTCGGGCACCAGCAACAGCTCGCCATCGGCATTGAAGAACACCCGTTGCATCGAGCAATTGGCCCGGTAGCTGTGGATGCTCACGCCTGCCGGTTTGTCCTGGCTGGAGTTGGCCGCCATGGTGACCCAACCATCGATGAAATCGGTGGGCTCGGCGGGAATGGCCAAGGGGCTCCAGCGCAGGCGATTGGGCGTCACCGCGCCCAACGGGCCACCGGCCAACTGCCGCTCCAGGCGAACGAAGGCCGGATGCAGCGCCGAAGGACGAATGCGGTACATCCAGGTACGGCGCGATTCACTACGAGCCATGGTGAAGGCGGTACCGGAAAACAGCTCGGTATAGAGGCCGTAAGGCGCTTTTTGCGGGGAGTTCTGCCCAACCGGCAAGGCGCCGGGGAGCGCTTCACTGCTGAATTCATTACCGAAGCCACTCAAGTATTCGAGGACCGGCGAGGGGGTATCGAGGTTCATAGAGCCTCCTGGCCTGGAGGGCCGGTTGGTGGCGGTTGACCGTGGCGTGGAAGCTGACGGCGTTGCGCGTTATTTTTATCGTAATATGATTACGTATAACGTAATTTGATTGCCATTGAGCGTCAAGCTATAAAGACGCCCATCAGCCAGCCCGGACAGAACGCCCCATGGAAAAAGCCAGCCCCACTGCCGAAAGCCCCAGCAAGCAAAAGGTCCGCTCGGCGGAAGTCGGCACCGACATCCTCAAGGCGCTGGCACAGCTCTCGCCATCGACGTCACTGTCGCGCCTGGCCGAACATGTGCAGATGCCCGCCAGTAAAGTCCATCGCTATCTGCAGGCACTGATCGCCAGTGGCTTTGCCGAGCAGAATCCAGCCACCAACCACTATGGCCTTGGCCGCGAGGCCTTGCGGGTGGGGCTGGCTGCCCTGGGTGGCATGGATGTATTGAAGGTCGCGGCCATGCCGCTTTCGCAGTTGCGCGATGAGCTCAACGAGACCTGCTTTGTGGCCGTTTGGGGTAACCAGGGCGCGACAGTCGTCAGTATCGAGCCAGCCGTGCGTGCGGTGACTGTAGTGACCCAGATTGGCTCGGTATTGCCGCTGTTGAGCTCTTCCACCGGCCTGGTGTTCGGTGCCTACCTGCCACAACGCGAAACCATCGACTTGCGCGACCAGGAAATGCAGGGATTGCAACAAGCCGATACCAAGGCCTACGACGAGCAATTCGAAAGGATCCGCCAACACGGGCTGCACCACGTGCATGGTTTGCTGATGCCGGGGGTCGATGCCTTGTCGGCTCCCGTATTCGATGCGTTCGGCAAGATCGCCGCGGTACTGACCGTGGTCGGCCCGACCTCGATTTTTCATGCCGACGAGCAAGGCCCGGCGGCGCAACGTCTGTTGGCCGCGACGCAGGCAATCAGTTGGCGGATGGGGTTTGGCGCCGAGTGAACTGACCGGGTGGTGCGTTCCTTCGCTTCACCCGGTCAAGCGTTGTCAGGCCAATTCGCTAATCAATTGTTCTCGCATTTTTTTCCATCAGTTAAATCGACGAATGCCTGACCTTGTCGTCCATGACAACGCCTGCCTTTATTGACTAAAGACTTACTCAAATAAAATTCGACACTATCTCGGTTACAATTTCTTGCCACTCCTTGGTTGCCGGACCATTCACCCGGTTCTCTTGAGCAAAGGAATATGGCACGGAAAAGAACCCCCATACCGGCTCTTCGGTTATCTCTGGAGTGTCTTTTTCCCGCACCCAATTATAAACAGTATCGGTCACCGTCGCCGACTCGATAACGATGGGATCTTCCGGGGTGTGAATGCCATTGAGGTAGACGGCTTCAGGCGCTATCCCCCACGGTGCCAGGGCAGCAGTCAATTGTTCACGGACCTTGTTGCGAATTTCAGTAGTCATTTGCATCCCTTCTATATTTCACGCCCCGCCAGCATCATGCCGGATTCGGTTAAAACGTGAACCACGAGACACATCTAACTACCCCTACTCTCGCCAGTGCATATAAATATTTATAGCCATACAAGTCCAGACCGTTCCATCACTAACACACCCAGTTTCTTAACTCATCAAGCCTATTTTTTTTGCTATTGCAACCGCTTGCGTCCTACGTTCCACACCCAATTTGCTGTGAATACGTCTCATATGAGTCTTGACCGTATGCAATGAAATAAAAAGTTGTTCGGCTATTTGCTGGTTAGAGTTTCCCTGGGCAATTAATGTCAGAACTTCCAACTCGCGCTGGCTCAATGGGTTGTCCTCGGTTATCAACGGCTCGGTGACATTCAACCCCGATGCCTCCAACAACCCGGGATGACGCAGGCGCAACTCATTGACCGGCTGGACCAACTCCAGGCGAGCGCACAAAGTCATTCCCTTATCGAGGCAATCACGAGCAATGCCATGCTCGCTAGAAATGAACGCAGCCTCGGCCATGACCAGGTAGAGCTCGGCTTCAAGGGCTTGCATTCCGCTGATTCGGGCATGATCGACCAGCGCCTGAAGCTGGCTGAGCGGCGCCGTCGCCTGTTGCAGATGGACTTCGGCCAACACCAGCAATGCCTCCAGGCGTGGAATCAGTTCCAACGTGGCCGGTGGCGCCTGAACGGCCTGTGGCCCGCGAAAATGGCGCAGCACCCGAGCCAGTGTTTCCCGTGCCAACCCCGCCCGCCCCTGTTGCAACCAGAAGTAACTGCTCACCAGCAACAGCACCCCACGATAGACCAGCTCCGGCACGTGGTGCAGTTGCATCAGGCGCTCTGCCTCACGCAAGCGGACAAAGGCTTCTGCGTAACGATCCTGGGCAGCTTCGAGCGTCGCCAAACCGAGGTAGCCATACAGGGCGCGCTTGTCCTGGCTTTGCAGGCACATCTGCAAGCCTTGCCCATAATAGGCAGCCGCTGCTGCGTCCTGACCCAAGCGAGCCGACAGACGACCCAGGCGCAAAGCGATGCGCCCGGCCAACAATCCTGTATGGCAATGCCGGGCCTCAAGCAACTCCTGGGTTTTGACCAGCAGACTCTGTGCCCGCCGCAAGGCGCCTCGCTGCTCGAGCAATTGTGCATGGTCGAGTTCGAGAACCACCTCCAGCAATACCGAGCCCTCAGCCCGAGCCAGGCACAAGGCGTCGCGCAGGTAGGTTTGCGCGTGGTTCAACTCGCCGCGCAACAACGCTTGCTGGATCAGACCACTGAAACACGTCAGGCGTAACTGCCAGTTCGCGTCAGGCAGGTGGGCAAGTGCAACCTGCAGATATTCGCAAGCCAGCTTTGCGCGGCCCTGTAAGTGCAGTAGCCAGCCACGCAAAGCTTGCCAAAGGGCGATCAACTGCTGCTGCGCCGCAGCCGACGACGCCGGTAGAAAACGCGTCAGTTGGTCGATGCTCGCTTGAGCCTCATCGAAACGGCCGGCAATCAGCAAGGCCCCGGCAATCAGGCTTATCCACTGCGGGTCACCGTAGCTCAACGCCTGGTCCTGAGAATGCAGGTCCACCAGCAAGACGACGTTTTGCCGCTCGTACAAATGCTCGACTTGCAGGTGCTGCAGCAAACTGATCGCTGCTTCATACTCGCGGGCTGCACACGCTTGTTCAAATGCCATCTGCCAGTCACCTTGCAGGGTAAACCACTGGCAGGCTCGCCGATGCCAAGAGCGCCCCACTGGGTTTGAAGCCAGGCGCTGATGCCGGGCCAGGGGTGGGAACACTTGCAGCCAGCGTGCCGAATGCTCCCAAGGCTCGATGAAGCATCCCAGTGTCTGCAGCTGGCGCAACGCTGCCGCCCCCTCCCCAGCGCCGAACAGGTGTTCACACAACGAGGCATCAAAACGAGGCAGTGTCGCCAAGACTCGCCAGACCTCCCCCAGTTCGGCTGGCAGTCCGCCAAATAGTTCATGCTCCAGATAAGCAGACAAGGTGACGGAGCCCATTTGCAGTGGGCCGCCATCGGCCACATCGAGCAGAGCGATCCGCACGCCGGCCGCCCAACCGTCGGTGAGCTCAAAGGTACGGCTTGCGGTATGTTGCGGCCGCTCATGGAGCTGTCCGTCCAACAGCAGATCGATCTCCTCGGCCGTAAACGCCAGGTCACGGCCATCGAATTCGAGCAGGTCACCGTTGAGCAACAGCCTCGGCCAATGGCAGGACGGCCGTCGCCGACTGCCAATCCACCAGTCGATATGAGCACTGCTGTGCAGCAGCAGCGCATCGAGCAACGCATCGAGGCTTGAGTCGACGCTACGGCCGTAGTCGTCAAGAAACACCCAGGTGGCTGTGTGTACCTGTGCAAGGTGCTCGATCACTTGATCTTCGCTGGCAGAAGCCATGCCAAGCGTCGAGGCCAACGCGGCACAAAAAGCTTGCCGCGTACCCATTGCAGCATCACCCAGCGACAGCCAGTGGACGGCGCAACCCGCCGGCGCCTGCTGCGCACATTCAACCAGCAGTGCGGTTTTGCCACTGCCAAGCGGAGCACAGAGCAATTTCACCCGCTCCGGCGCTGCCAACAAATGAGCGCTCAGGCGCATGCGCGGCAGGTGCCTGGGTGACAGCCTGGGCAGGCGTGCAGAACACTCGGGCGATAAGCGCATGACAGTCATTGTGTTGGCCTGTGTTGTAGGTTTTCTGAGGCTGGGCACCACCCTAGCCCTGTCGTAATGGGTTGTTGAGGAGTATTCAGTACGCTGATCAGGCACCATAAAAAAGGCGACCCGAAGGTCGCCTGAATGTGCAGCACACGGAGTGGAGCTGGAACCTAGCGAACCCCTTCGCTACGCAAGGCGTTGGGGGTGTAGTCGGCGGCCTTGGCGATGAAGCCAAACTCGAAACTGTGCTTCTCTTCGTTCTTCATACCCAGGGCGATGTAGCGGCCGGCAATGAGATCGTACAGCGCTTCGAGGGTGTAGGCCGGCACCTGGTGGTCGTAATAGAACTGCTGGTGCCCCTCGGCGACGCGCCAGAGTTGGCCGCGGCCGTCGTAATGGTCGACCAGCGCCACCTGCCAGCTGTCTTCGTCGATATACATGTGGCGTTTGGCATAGATGTGCCGCTCGCCCGGCTTGACCGTCGCCACCACTTCCCAGACCCGGTGCAGTTCATAACGCGCCAGGTCCTGGTTGATGTGGCCGGCCTTGATCACATCGTCGTACTTGAGCTGTGGCGAATCGAGCTTGTAGCTGTTGTAGGGAATGTACATTTCTTTCTTGCCCACCAGCTTCCAGTCGTAGCGGTCAGGTGCTCCGGAAAACATGTCGAAGTTGTCGGAGGTGCGCAAGCCATCGGCCGCTGTCCCCGGGCCGTCATAGGCCACTTGCGGTGCGCGGCGCACCCGGCGCTGGCCAGCGTTGTAGATCCAGGCCAGGCGCGGCTCCTTCACTTGGTCAAGGGTTTCATGCACCAGCAAAACGTTGCCGGCCAAGCGTGCGGGCGCGGTCACGGCCTGCTTGAAGAACAGCAGCACGTTGGCGCCCTTGTCGGCCGACAGGTCCGGGGTTTCCTGCGGCACGGCCACTTCTTCTTCAAAGCGGATGCTGGTGAACGAGCCATTGGTCTGGGGCGTGGCCTGGGTGATGATGCGACGCAGGTTGCCACCCCGGTAACGGGTGATGTGGTTCCAGATCACTTCGTTGCCGGTCTTGGGAATCGGGAAGGCGTAGTAGCGGCTCTGGGTGAAATTCGCCAGGCCATTGCCATCGTTGATGGTGGTTACGGTGGTGGCGCTCTTTATCGCGTCCTCGTTGACCTCGGCCGGCAGGCTGACCGTACGGTGCGAGGGGTAGACCGGGATCTTGTACGTCTCGGGGTAGCGCTTGAACATCGCCACCTGGCCATCAGAGAGTTTGCTCTTGTACTGCTCGACGTTGGCCGCCGTGATGACGAACAACGGCTTTTCGTTGGCAAAAGGGTCGGCCAGAAAGCCCTTGCTGTCGACGGCGCCGGCGTTCTTGGGAATACCGCCGCTGTAGGCCGGGATCG
Source organism: uncultured Pseudomonas sp. (assembly GCA_964453495.1). Lineage (GTDB taxonomy): Bacteria > Pseudomonadota > Gammaproteobacteria > Pseudomonadales > Pseudomonadaceae > Aquipseudomonas. The sequence continues at coordinate 35,689 of CAYVPI010000008.1, forward strand.
AACCGTCGGCATTGCCGGCCTTTTCTGCTCCCAAGGGAGTCAGGGAGGTGCCCAGCCTGGCGGCTTCATCGGCCGACACCGCCGCCATGACGTTGGCCGCCAACAGGCTCAGGGCCAGTGCGCCGCATTGCAGAATCATCTTGTGCATAAAGTTCTCACCCCTATCAGAAGTTCACGCCGAAGCTCAACGCGACGAAGTCACGATCAGTCAAAGTGTTGTAATCACCGTCGAAGAAGTCCGTGTAGCTCAGGCTCGCGGTGTAGGTGTTGCGGTAATCGGCATCGAGCCCGACGCTGACAGCCTTGGCGCCTTCATTGAACAACCCATTGGGGCCGTAGCCGTCGACGTCATGGGACCAGGACAGGTTGGGCTTGAGGTTGACCCCGGCAATGGCGTTGGCGTAGTCCAGGATCGCCCGGGCGCGGTAGCCCCAGGAAGTGGCCGTGACAAAGCCATGGGTATCGCCCTGGAAGCCGTAGGCACCGAATACCGAGTCGCGGCCATAACGCAGCTGCCGGGTCGATTCCAGGCCTCCCACGTGCACCACACCGGCTTCGCCGACGAGGGTCAGGCGCTCGGCACCGAGGACCTGATCGAAGAAGTGAGTCAGGGTCGATTGCAGTTGGGTGATTTCCTTGCGCTTGTAGCCTGTGTTATCGGCGCCGGCGCTTGATGCAATCGGTGAAGCGGCGTTCCCGGCAATCGGGTTGACCAGGGCCAGGGTCAGGTCGGTGGTGTTCAGTTGTACCGGTGCGTTGGGCCGGTAACTCAGCTCGCCACTCCAGGCCGTGCCGGTCGAAAGGGTGGTGGAGAAACTGGCGCCGTACAGACGAATGTCTTCCGGGTACTCCAGGTAGTACTGGCCGTTGCCGAGCATGGTGCTCTGGGCCAGGCCCGTGCCACTGCCGGGCACGCGGGCGTTGGCGGCGGCAATGATGCCAGGGATGCGGCCCAGGGTGGCAAGGCCTGCGGACTTGGTGCTCACCACGGGCCCGCGGCTGTGGTAGTTCATGAAATACAGCCCGTATTCGGTGTCTTCGCCCAGCCAGCGCAGTGTCGTGCCCCACTGCCCGGAATCCCGCGCATCGCGATCTGCACCGCGCTGCACCACGACCCCTTCGGGGGTAACCTGGAAACCCTGGCCAAAGGCCGCGGCAATCGGTTGCAAGGGCGCAATTGCCGGGTTGCCGACGGTGTAGTTCTGCGTGCAGCCGTCGGCCACCACGTCATTGGCGAAAAAGGTGCCGCAGTTGTCGACCACCGTCTGGTCCCACTCCAGCTGATAGAAGCCTTCCACACTCAGTGAATCGGTCAGGCCCTGGGAAACGTACAGCATGTTGACCGGAATCAGGCCTTCCTTGATCTCTGCCCCTGGCCGGCGGAAGGCGGAGACGTCGACTGGGTTGATGCTGTTGATGGAGTTGCCGATGAACGTACTTTCTCCCCAGCTGACCACCTGTTTGCCGGCACGCACAGTGCCCGGCAGGTCAGCGATGGCGTAGTTGTGATAGACGAAGGCATCGAGCAACTCGCCGCCCGAGGACTTGGAACCTTCCTTGCGATTGTCGTCGCTGATCTGCTTGAACGGACGGCTTTCATCCTTGAGCTCGAAGTCATACCAGTACTTGCCCCGCACAAATACACCGGTATCGCCGTACTTGAGTTCCAGGTCATGAATCCCCTTGAAGATCTTGGAGAAGGTTTCGCCCTTGCTGAAGTTCAAGCGGCCGTCGTCGCCGGTGCTCGCCTGTCCGTTACCACCATTACTGACACCAACCAGATCACTGTCGGCATCGCGCATGCCCCAACTGGCACCAATGGACAAGGAGGAATCGAACTGCCCTTCGAGTTCCCCGATGTTGAATGAAACGGCCTGCGCCTGGGCGCTGCAGCCCAGGGCAACAGCGATGGCCAGCGCCTGCGGCCTGAAGATGGCGCGCATTGTTGTTCTTGTCATGCGTCTTCCTCGGTGGGTTCCTGAAGGCATCACCCTAATGGCCAGGCAGCGCCCGGATAAGCGCACCAAGGAGGTATTCGCGTTGTCCCTCCAAAGGATTAATCGCCTATCTGGCACGGGCTCTGGTGCATGCATGGGTGAGATGGATGACGCGCCATAGGGCCGGTGGATGCAGCGCCCGGGCAGGGGGAAGCGACTATTGCCTTTGAGGTAACAGTCCTTGTCATAAAGGAGGATTTTTCAGGAGGGGATAAGTGCTTATTCTTGCCTGGCTTGCACAAGCAACTTCCGTTGCAAGCCGGTTTGGAAGGGAAATGTTTCCCGATTAATCGCCCGTTAATGGATGCAGTGTAGTGTCCTGCCCATGGGCCGGCCGCATGGCCACAGGTTCACCGACGTTGATTTTGAAGCTCCTTGATCGAACGTCTTGTTTGGCCGCTGCATTGCAGCGGCCTTTTTTATTCCGGTTGGCGTCAAATGTACTTTTGCAGGTTCTGCATCATTTGCTGCAACGCCTCTATGTTATCGGCCGGGTGCACGGCTCCTTCAAAGTTGCCGATCTGCGCCCAGTTGGCCGCCACATCCTCAACGGCGTAGCCTTCGCGCGGGTCGAAACCCACGCCCAGGCTGCGCTCCCAGCGCACCTTGCCCATCCAGCCACCGCCTACCTCATACAACCCCGAGGTGTCCTGGCACTGCTCGCTGCCCAGGTACACCACCAATGGGCTGACCAATTCCGGCTTGAGCTGCTCGAAAACGGCAGGCGGGATGAGGCCTTCGGTCATTCGCGTGCCACCAGTGGGGGCGATGGCGTTGACCAGGATATTGTTCTTGCGCCCCTCCAGGGCCAGGGTGCGGGTCAGGCCATAAAGGCCAAGCTTGGCCATGCCGTAGTTGGACTGGCCGAAGTTGCCATAGATGCCGGAAGTCGACGCCGTGAAAATAACCCGCCCATAGTTCTGTTCGCGCAGGTGCGGCCAGGCGGCACGGGTAACCTTGTAGGCGCCTTCGACATGCACGCGGTAGACCAGGTCCCAGTCGCTGTCTTCCATTTTGTGGAAGCTCTTGTCACGCAGGATGCCGGCGTTGTTAACCACCACATCGACCCGCCCGAAGGCGTCCAACGCGTTCTGCACGATCTTGTCGCCATCGGTTACCGAATCATGGTTGGCCACTGCCGTGCCGCCGGCGGCGCGGATTTCGGCAACCACACGATCGGCAGCCGAAGCGTTGGCACCCTCGCCCTGAGCCGAACCACCCAGGTCGTTGACCACGACCCGGGCGCCATGGCGGGCGAACAACAGGGCATGGGCACGCCCCAGGCCGCCACCGGCACCCGTGACAATCACGACTTTATCTTCGAAGCGCACTGATTCACTCATTCGATCCTCTCCTGCGTTGGCTACCAGGCGAGTGTCAGGCACAGGCCTGCCGCTCACAATCAAGACGGCAGGGGCTGAATGGTGCCCGATAAGGTAACGCGATGCAGCGCCTGTCCCTTCAGGAGCAGGCCATTATTCTGGTGGGAAGCAGATCGGCTCGGAACGCCAGGTAATGCCGAAGCACCTGGGCCGGTGCTTCTGTGTGAGGGGAATTACCGATCTCGGGCAGTAACACGGTATCGGGGAAGGGAACCAGTTCGCGGTAACGCTCAAGCATATGCTCGCCGGAGACCGGGTCCAGCGCACCATTGATGAAACGCAATGCAACGCCTGCACAAAGCAGCGCGCCGACCCAGCGTTCACGCCGGGAAATCCGTTCCGGAAGGTAACCGATGAGCCGGTGCAGCACACGATTACCCTGGTTGCATTCAATCAGGCTCCAGCAGTCGTCCAGTGCACTTTCGCTAGGCCGGGTGTGCGGTCCATGGACCTGGCAGATGTGCCGCACCAGATCGTCGCGCGTGAACGAGCGCCCGACCAGCCAACCCACGGGGCTGAGCAGTAGCTTCTGGATCATGAGTGGGCGATGCCGCTCAGGGAACAGCCCACCATTGAGGAACACGCAACTGGCGATCCCGGCGCGCGCTTCATGGTGACGGGCGAGCAATTCCTGGGCAACGCTGACGCCATAGTCATGAGCCAGCACATGGACCGGTTCAGTAACGTGCAGATGGGCAAGCAATGCCTGCTGCAAGTCGGCTTGTTCGACAAGGCTGTATTCGTGGCCGGCAGGCTTGGCTGAATCACCAAAACCGAGCATGTCACACGCGATCACCCGATAGCGCTGGCTCAGGGGTTGCCAAAGGTAGTGCCAATCCCAACTGGCGTTTGGGAAGCCATGGATCAACAGCAACGGTTCACCGTGCCCGGCACTCCAGTAACGGATATCGTGACCCTGGAATTGGAAGGTTTGCCCCCGAGTGCGCCAGACGCTCAGGGGGATTTCGGCCAGATGCATTACCGCAACTCCCGGCAAAGACGGGTGGCCAGACTGATACGCACAAGCGTGCCGAAAACACTGGTTTGTCCCTTTGGATTCGATGTTGGCAAGACACAGGTTTCAGTCACGACAATCACCTCGGCACGTTCATGTGCACTTGTGGCAATCAGTCTAGCCAGCCCCCGGCTACCAGCCAGTTGCATTGGCAGCCAGCTTATTGGCCCTGCGAGTCAGGCCAGGACAAACGCCGCCAGCACAGGCGCGGCGCACAGGTTCAACAGGCCGGTCAGGACCATCACCAGCCCTGCGACGGTGCCCTCCTCGCCGCCAACCTCCTGGGCCCGGCTGACGCCCGCGCCATGCGCCGCCACTCCGAACAACGCCCCGCGGGCCAAGGCCGTGCGCAGCGGCAACCACTTGAGCAAAATGCCACCGAGCATGGCTCCGAACACACCGGTGAACATCACGAACACCGCCGTCAGCTCCGGCACACCTCCCAGATCGCGCGCCAGTGGCATGGCAAAAGGTGTAGTGATCGAGCGTGGAACCAGCGACATCGTCACCGGATCGTTCAGGGCCAGGGCATGGGCCAAGCCCCAGGAACTGGTAATCGACACCACGCTGCCGGCCAGCATGCCAAGCAGCAACGCAGGCCAGTGCCGCGCCAGCATGGCCCGTTGTTGCCAGATGGGTACGGCGAAAGCGACGGTGACCGGGCCCAGCACCAGCATCAGCCAATGGGTGTTGCTTGAGTACTCGGCATAGGCGGTGTGCAGCGGCACGGCGATCGCCAGTAACACCGCCGGCACCAGAATCAAAGGTGACAACAGGTAACGCCCGGTGCGTCGATACAACCAGCGGCTCACCAGGTACGTCACCAACGTAAGGGCCAACCAGAACAGGGGCATCGGCTCAAGTTTCATGGCGCAGCCTCCAGCGACAGACCGCTTCGACGGTAAAGGCCGTGGCCAGCATCACCAGCAACGTGCTGACCCCGATGACCAGCAGAATCCGCCAGCCATCGCTGCGCAGCAGTGTGCCGTAATCGAGCAGGCTCATCAGCGCCGGGATGAAAAACAGCAACATCTCCGCCATCAACAAGCCTGCACCCAGCTGCAGCGCAGCCGGCTTGACCCAGCCCAAGGCAAACGCCAGCAGCAGCAAGGCCAGGCCCACTACGCCACCCGCAATAGGCCAGTGCAGCCAGGCTGCCAGTTGGCAACCGAGCAGGTAGATGGCCAGCAGTATGGTCAGTTCTGTGGCCAGGCGGCCGATGTGATGCAAGGTTGAGCGTTTCATGTGCAAGGTCCTCTATGCCTCGCAGTTTAATTTTACGGTTCGCATCCCAAAAGCGAATTGTTAGACTTGAATGAATTCCAAATTGGAATACTAAAAATGGAATTCAAACAACTTCGCAGCTTCGTCCAGGTCATGCGCCAGGGTGGCTTTACCCAAGCAGGCCAAGCGCTGCACATCAGCCAATCGGCCGTGAGTAAACAGGTTGCACAACTGGAACAGAGCCTGGGCGTGGCATTGTTGGAGCGCCTGGGATCGCAATTGCACCTCACCGCTGCCGGCAGCATCGTCCTGCAACGTGCCGAAGCCATGCTGCGCCTGCACAACGAACTGATCAGTGAGTTGGATGACCTGAGCCATCTGGCGCGCGGTGAACTGCGCCTGGGGCTGCCGCTGCTGGGTAGCGATGCGCTGTTCGCCACATTGTTCGCCGAATACCGGCGGCGCTATCCGAATATCAACGTGCAATTGGTCGAAGGCGGTAGCCTGAGCATCGAGCAGGCAGTGCTCAATGGCGAACTGGAACTGGGTGGCAGCCTGACGCCGGTCAATCCGGCCTTCAGTTACCAGCCCTTCTGTAATGAACCAATGGATGTGTTGCTGCCGGCAGACCACCCGCTGGCGGGCAGGCAACAGGTGGAATTGGCGCAACTGGCCGATACACCCTTCCTGCTGTACCAACGCAGCTTCGTGCTCAACGACCGCCTGCTGCAGGCCTGCCTGAAAGTGGGTTTTACCCCCAAGGAAAGCGGGCGCAGCGGCCAGGCCGATTTTCTTGCAGCCTTGGTGGCCGCCGGCCAGGGCGTGGTGCTGCTGCCTCGGGTGGTGGCGCGGGGGCTGGAACGGCCCGGTGTGGTGCGCCTGACCTTGAGCAAGCCGACTGACCTGCGCTGGGACATCGCCTTTATCTGGCGCCAGGGCGCCTACCTGTCACGGGCGGCCCAGGCCTGGTTGCAGTTGCTGCGCGAGCACCCACCGGTTACGGATCTCAGCCCTGCAGTTGCCCGATGAAATTGGCCAGCCAGGGTTCGGCATCGGTTTCCGGAGTCACGGTTTCACTGGCATCCAGGCGCAGCATCGGCACCACCTCTCGCACGCCCAGTTCAGCGAACAGTTCGCGCAGCTGCTCACCGCCGCCGCAGAACGTATCGCCATAGCTGGAGTCGCCCAGGCCGATCACAGCGCCCGGCAAACCCCGCCAAGCGGCCGGCAGCACATCGCGAATTTGCGAAAACAAGGGTTGCAGGTTGTCCGGCAGTTCACCCATGCCAGTAGTCGAGGTCACCCCCAGCAAGGCAGCGGGCGCAAATGCCAGCACCTCTTCAAACGTTGCCCGGGAATTGCACAAGACCTCAAAACCAGCAGCCTGGAGCAAGCCCGCAGCATGCCGGGCAACTTCTTCGGCCGTACCGTAGACCGAACCGGAAATGATCGCGACTTTCATAACAGATCCTGAAGCTGAGTAAAAACGTAGGATATTAACAGGCTCGCTTGTGTTTGGCAGGCACGCGATGCTCTAGAATCGAGGCCCCTCCCTACCCGTACTACGGACTGCTTGCCCATGATCAATGCCAAATTGTTGCAACGCATGATTGACGCTTCCAACGATGGCATCGTGGTTGCCGAACAGGAAGGTGACGACAATATCCTGATCTACGTGAACCCTGCCTTCGAGCGCCTGACCGGCTACAACGCCAACGATGTTCTCTACCGCGACTGCCGCTTTCTGCAGAACGACGACCGTGACCAACCTGCTCGCCAACTGATTCGCGAAGCATTGCAAAACGGCACTCCTTGCCGGCGCATCCTGCGCAATTACCGCAAGGATGGCAGCGCCTTCTGGAACGAGTTGTCGATCACGCCGGTGTATAACGAGAACAACAAGCTGATGTATTTCATCGGCATCCAGAAGGATGTCAGCCAACAGGTCGAGGCCGAGCAACGGGTGGTCGAGTTGGAACAGCAAGTGGCGGACCTTCAGGCCCGTTTGCGCGCACTCGAAGGCGACGAACGGTAACAAACAAAAGTTCAATTTCGTTGTCCATCTAACTGACCAACGGATTTGTTCTTATTATCTCTTCGAGCTTTCCCATGCAGCGACATGCCCTCCTCACTCAGGACGAGCTGGATTTCATTCAGACCATGCAGCATTCAGCGCAATTTGATAGGGCTGATGCCTCATCGAGCCTGCGGGTCGATGGTGGCTCCCAGATCAAAGCCCTGCTTTCGCGGCTGATTGCCCACGAACAGGTCACGATCCAGGCCCAGTTCGAAAACCAGCAGATGAGTTTTCCGCTGCAGCTGGTCGAAGATGAATTCCATGCCATGCACCTGCAGTTGGGCGCGCCGAGCATTTATGAAGACGGGCCGACCGTACGGCCATGGCAAATGGTGCTGGACGCGCCGCTGGCGCTGGAAGACGACAAGGCCCGGCAGACCGCCCTGCACGTGCGGGAAATTTCCTGCCAGGGCGTGATGATCGAGAATCGCAGCACGACCAAGCCACCAAAGCGCTTTCGTCTCTGGTTCAAACCCAGGGGGCATGCCCCTATCGCCTTGCGCGCGTGCCTTGAGCACATAACCGAAGCGGGCCTGGCTGCCTACGTCCTGAATCAGGACAACGTGCAGGAAACCGAACAGCTGCGCCATTACATCCTGGCGCAACACCGTCGCGCCCACCCGCAATTGCATCGCTGAAATTCACCCAGCGGCTGGCTTCAGGTATCCAGGGCTTCGGCCAGGTACTGCTGCAAGCGCCGTTGCATCAGGCGGCCTTCACTGCCCAGGCATGCCACCTGCGAACCGATCAGGCTATCCTGGGCCAGGTCGGCCACTTCTCCTGCCAACAGTAATGGGCAATCCAGCGCCAGGCCCAGCCTTGCCAAGCGCTTGGGCATTTCCATTGCCGGTGGATGGTTGGAAAACAGTACCAATGCGTTAGGCTGGATCTTTTCGCACACCAGGCTCAACTCTTCCAGCGGCTGCCCCAGGGCCAGTACACGAACGGCTATCTCACTGCTTCCCAGCAACAAACCCGCCACCAGCAACTCCAGCTCCCGGCATTGCCCCGGGATCGCCGCCAACAGCACGTTCAACTCCTGACCATGACCGGCCATTTGCAACCGCTGCAACGTACGCGCACGCAAGAACCCATCGAAGAACAGCCACTCGCTGAGCTGGCCGAAGGCGTCCTGCTGCACCAGCATTTCCTGCCAGACCGGCATGAGAATTTCCTGGAACACCACGACCAAGGGGTAGCTGGAAAAAACCTGGCCGTAGATTTGCTCCAGGCGGCGCTCATCGAAAACATGCACTGCCCGGCGAACCTGAGCTTGCCATTCACTCCATTCGCCGTGGGAAAACTCCGGGGCGGTGGCGTGTGTTCGCTCCTTGAGCGTTTGGGTACGCGCCAGTATCTTGCCGACCTTGCTGACCGCGACACCTCGTTCGATCCAGCCCAGGATGCTGCGCACCTCATTGATATCGGCCAGGGAATAGAGGCGGTGGCCGCTGTCCGTGCGTGTGGGCTGAATCAGGCCATAACGACGCTCCCAGGCGCGCAGGGTTACCGGGTTGATGCCCGTAATCCGCGAGACTTCTCGAATTGGAAACAACTCTTGCTGATCAAGATCATTTGAATTCAGAGACGGTGGGGGAAATTCAGTCATCGCGAGACAAACCGCTGAATAGGACAATGCCGACATTCTACTCCGCAGATGCCGACAACGCTCAAGGCTCTACCCCACGATGGGCTTCAGTGTGCACTGAACAGCGAAAACTTCGGTATGCTGGGGTTATTTCGTACCTGACGCGCCCAACACATAGACCCTCTGAAGCTGACAACTCTTGAATGAATAGCCCAATCCTTGTTACCGGAGCCAGTCAGCGGGTAGGCCTGCAACTGGCAATCAGCCTGGCAGAGGCCGGCTACACCGTGGTCAGCGCCAGCCGCAGCATCAGCGCCCAGCCGGCACATCCGAATATTGTGCAGTTTCAGGCCGACCTGCAGCAGGAACAGGATCGCCTGGCACTGGTCGAGTATCTGGCCAGCCACTACGACGGCCTGCGCGGCATCGTCCACAATGCATCGCTTTGGCTGGACGATGGCCTGGAAAACCTCAACACCATGTTCAAGCTACACGTAGAGGCGCCGTATCACCTGAACCTGGCCCTCGGTGAGCAACTGGCCAAGGTGGAAAAGGCCGATATCATCCATGTCTGCGACGAAACCTCCTCGCGCGGCAGCAAAAGCCACATCGCCTACGCGGCCACCAAGGCGGCCCTGCAGAACATGGTGCTGTCGTTCGCCGAAAAGTATGCACCAGGCACCCGCGTCAACGCTATCTTGCCGGGGCTGCTGATTCTCAAGGAGAACAGCGACGAGGAATATCGCAACAAGACCCTGAAGAAGGCACTGCTGGAGTTCGAACCCGGAGCACAGCCGCTGATCGACGCCGTCTTCTATCTCTTGAACACCCAATACAGCACGGGAAGCAGCGTGGTCATCAACGGTGGCCGCCACCTCAAAAAAGGAGTCACCCGTGATTGACACAGCCTTTGTGAGAACAGCATGAACGACCAAGAAAAACTCGAACTCGAAGCCGCCGCCTTCCGCCGCCTGGTCAAGCATCTGGGCGAACGTACCGACGTGCAGAACATCGACCTGATGAACCTGGCCGGTTTTTGCCGCAACTGCCTGTCCAAGTGGTACAAGGCTGAAGCCGATGAGCGCCAGATCGAGGTCAGCCTCGATGATGCCCGCGAACTGGTCTATGGCATGCCGTACAACGAGTGGAAAGCCCAATACCAGAAAGAAGCCAGCGCCGACCAGCAAGCGGCGTTCGCCAAAGGAAAACAGCATGACTGACCTGAACACCCTGCGCGCCAGCCTCAACAGTGGCGAACACGTTTTTGCCGACACCCTGGCCTTCATTGCCGCGGGTTACGACTATCAGCCCCAGGCATTCAATAATGGTGGCGTGGAAAACGCTACCGGGCAGAACGAAGGCTCCTGCAAGACCCTGGGCCTGGCCCTGCTCGAAGGTTTGAGCGATCAAGAGGCACTGTTGGCCTTTGGTGAGCATTACCGTTCGGTAGTGGCGACGCCGGAGGGGAGTGACCATGGGAATATTCGGGCGTTGATGGCCCATGGCTTGGCGGGCGTGAAGTTCGCGGGTGAGCCTTTGAAGCGTAAAGGCTGATTGGCGGGCATAAAAAAACCGGCTGTTTCAGCCGGTTTTTTTATTGCCTGTTCTGGCCTCATCGCGGGCAAGCCCGCTCCTACATAGGTTCCGCGTACCCCCTGTAGGAGCGGGCTTGCCCGCGATCGGTCGCTCAATACATCAAGCGTTCTGCAAACCATCCAGATACCGCTCGGTATCCAATGCCGCCATGCAACCGGCACCGGCCGAGGTAATGGCCTGACGGTAAACGTGGTCAGCCACGTCACCTGCAGCGAACACACCTTCAACGCTGGTAGCAGTAGCATTGCCGTCACGGCCGCCTTGAACCACCAGGTAGCCATCTTTCAATTGCAGCTGGCCTTCGAACAGCGAAGTGTTCGGGGTGTGGCCGATGGCGATGAAGACGCCGTCGACTTTCACTTCGTCGAAGCTGCCGTCGTTGTTCTTCAGGCGTGCACCGGTCACCCCCATGTTGTCGCCCAGAACTTCATCCAGGTTGGCGTTGAGCTTGAGCTCGATCTTGCCTTCGGCAACGCGAGCCTGCAGCTTGTCGATCAGGATCTTCTCGGCGCGGAAGGTTTCGCGACGGTGGATCAGGGTCACTTTGCTGGCGATGTTGGCCAGGTACAGCGCTTCTTCGACAGCGGTGTTGCCACCACCCACCACCGCAACCGGCTTGTTGCGGTAGAAGAAACCGTCGCAGGTAGCGCAAGCGGAAACGCCCTTGCCCATGAAGGTTTCTTCGGACGGCAGGCCCAGGTAGCGAGCGCTGGCGCCGGTGGCGATGATCAGGGCGTCACAGGTGTAGGTGGCGCTGTCGCCAACCAGGGTGTATGGCTTGGCAGCGAAGTCGACGGCATTGATGTGATCAAAAACGATCTCGGTCTCGAAACGCTCGGCGTGTTCCTTCATGCGCTCCATCAGCGCCGGGCCGGTCAGGCCGTGGACGTCGCCCGGCCAGTTATCGACTTCAGTGGTGGTGGTCAATTGGCCGCCGGCCTGCATGCCGGTGATCAGCAGTGGCTTGAGGTTGGCACGGGCAGCGTAGACCGCAGCGCTGTAGCCGGCAGGGCCGGAACCGAGAATGATCACTCGCGAATGGCGTACTTCAGACATGACAGTCTCCTGTCGGCCGGCAGATGGCTGCCGGCCGGAATGGAATTAATGAGGGCTCGAATTACAGGCTATGGGCGTTTTCGGCCAGGTAGTCGGCAACGCCCTGAGCGTCGGCCTTCATACCTTTCTGGCCTGGGCGCCAGCCCGCCGGGCAGACTTCGCCATGCTGCTCGGTGAATTGCAGGGCCTCGACCAGGCGAATCATTTCGTCCACTTCACGACCCAGCGGCAGGTTGTTCACAACCTGGTGCTGAACAACGCCTTGCTGGTCGATCAGGAAGGAAGCACGCAGTGCTACGCCAGCTTCGTGTTCGATGCCGTAGGCACGGGTGATCTCGTGCTTGACGTCAGCCACCATGGTGAACTGGACCTTGCCGATGCCGCCATTTTCCACCGGCGTGTTGCGCCAGGCGTGGTGCGTGAACTGCGAGTCGATGGAAACGCCCACCACTTCAACGCCCAGGTCGCGGAAACGATCCATGCGGTTGTTGTGCGCAATGATTTCCGACGGACAGACAAAGGTGAAGTCCAGCGGCCAGAAAAACAGCACGACGTATTTACCGCGCAGTTCGGAGAGCTTGAAGCTGTCTACGATCGAACCATCGCCCAGGACGGCAGCTGCATCGAAATCAGGGGCTTGCTTGTTGACCAGAATGCTCATGAAGACTCCTTGGAGATCAAAGTTCAAAGGCTGTTTAAAAGTTGTGCGCAGCTTAGCGAGGTGACGCAGATTTGGGAAATACCGATTCACAATCCAGCTGATAGGCATACGCTATCCCCCGCCACGGATTGCGCCTTGACTTCTATCAGCTTCTCTATCAATGGCTTTGTTACAGTGCATGTCCAGGACCGCGCCATGCTTTCACCGGCCGCTCAAACTCGGTAATGTCGGCGCGTTTTCAACTGCTTGGAGCCTGCCATGCAAGCCCCCGTACTCTCTGGCCCGCAATACCTGCGCGAAGGCCTGAAACTGGTCCTGAGCCCTGGCTTGCGCCTGTTCGTCCTACTGCCGCTGGCCATCAACCTGCTGCTGTTCGTCGGGTTGATCTACCTGGCCGGCCACCAGTTCGGCCTGTGGGTCGACTCGCTAATGCCCAGCCTGCCGGACTGGCTGAGTTTTCTCAGCTACATCATCTGGCCCCTGTTCGTGGTCCTGGTGATTTTCATGGTGTTTTTCACCTTCACCATGCTGGCCAACATCATCGCCGCCCCCTTCAATGGCTTTCTTGCCGAAAAGGTCGAAGTGGTGGTGCGCGGCAGCGATGACTTCCCGGCCTTCAGCTGGGGCGAACTGATCGCCATGGTGCCGCGCACCTTCGGCCGGGAGTTGCGCAAGCTCGGCTATTTCCTGCCCCGGGCCATCGCGCTGTTCATCCTCTCGTTCATCCCGGTGCTCAACATCATCGCCGCACCGCTGTGGCTGCTGTTCGGTGTGTGGATGATGGCCATCCAGTACATCGACTACCCGGCCGACAACCACAAGCTGGGCTGGAACGAGATGCTCGCCTGGCTGCGCGAAAAGCGCTGGCAGAGCCTGGGGTTTGGCGGGTCGGTGTACCTGGTGCTGCTGGTGCCCTTCGTCAATATCCTGATGATGCCGGCGGCGGTGGCGGGGGCGACGCTGTTCTGGGTGCGCGAGCGCGCTTGAACGTCTTCCCTGGCCCGTGACCTGGGCCGATAGCGACCACCGACATCATTGCTTCACACAACTGTCATGCCGTTGCAACCACTCGCATCGAGACTGTAGGCATGACAGCACCCTCCCTGCACATCGCCCTGGTTACCGAAACCTTCGCGCCGCAAATCAACGGCGTGGCCACTACCCTCGCCCGCTTGAGCGATGGCTTGCGCCAGCATGGCCACCATGTCGAACTGGTGCGGCCACGCCAGAGCGAAGACGACGTGGCTGAGGACGGCGGCACGCTGCTGTGCCGCGGCTGGCCCTTGCCCGGCTACCCAGGCCTGCAATGGGGGCAGTCATCGATGCACAAGCTACTGCGGCGCTGGCGTCGGCAACGCCCCGATGTGCTGTACATCGCCACCGAAGGCCCATTGGGCTTGAGCGCCTTAAGGGCCGCCAAGCGCTTGGGAATTGCCGTGGTCAGTGGCTTTCATACCAATTTTCAGCAGTATTGCGCCAAGTACGGAGTGGGCTGGTTCTCGCGACTGCTCACCCACTACCTGCGCTGGTTTCACAACCGCACCCAGCTCACCCTGGTCCCCAGTGCCAGCCAACGGCTTGAACTGGAACGCCGTGGCTTCGAACGCCTGGCACTCCTTTCGCGGGGCGTCGACAGCCAGCTGTATTCCCCCGCCCGGCGTTCGGCCGCATTACGCGAAAGTTGGGGGCTGGGCACCGACGACATTGCCCTCTTGCATGTCGGCAGGCTGGCGGCGGAGAAGAACCTCGGGCTGCTCAAACGTAACCTGGAGGCCCTGCGCAGTGCCTACCCGCAACGGCAGATGAAATTGATTGTGGTGGGCGACGGGCCGCACCGCACAATGCTTGAGCAACAATTACCCGACGCGATCTTTTGTGGCGAACAGCGTGGCGAAGCGCTGGCCACCCATTACGCTTCGGGGGATATGTTTCTGTTCCCAAGCCTTACCGAAACCTTCGGCAACGTGGTGCTCGAAGCCATGGCATCAGGACTGGCCGTGGTTGCCTACGACGAGGCCGCCGCCGGCCAGCACATCCGCCATGGCCATAACGGCGCGTTGGCGATGCCGGGTGACGAAGCGGCGTTCATCGACGCGGCTGCCTGGTTACTCGAAGACTGCGAAGCCTTGCGCCGGGTGCGCCTCAATGCGCGCCAGCATGCCCGCCACCAGGGTTGGCCGGCGATCATCGAGCAGTTCGAGGATCATTTGCGCCACGCCTGCGCGAAGGCCGGCGTGGCACTGAAGCCTCGGGCCGAACCAGGCGACCCTCAGCGCCTGGTCAAACCAGAGACATCAACGCATCACGGCTGAACGGCAGGATGTCCTGCTCGTTGCCATCACGCACTTTCGCCGCCCAGTCCGGGTCCACCAGCAGGGCACGGCCAACGGCCACCAGGTCGAACTCCTGCTTGTTCAGGCGCTCCAGCAGGTTTTCCAGGCTCGCTGGCTGCGCCACTTTGTCGGTCGCGACCATGAACTGCAGGAACTCGCCATCCAGGCCGACGCTGCCGACGGTAATGGTTGGCTTGCCGGTGAGTTTGCGCGTCCAGCCGGCCAGGTTCAGATCGGAGCCTTCGAACTCCGGCTCCCAGAAGCGGCGCGTCGAGCAGTGGAAGATATCCACACCGGCATCGGCCAAGGGCTGCAGGAATGCGCCCAGTGCCTCAGGGGTTTGCACCAGGCGGGCGGTGTAGTCCTGCTGCTTCCATTGGGAAAAACGGAAGATGATCGGGAAGTTGGGGCCGACCGCTGCGCGCACGGCCTGGATCAGCTCGATGGCAAAACGCGAACGGCTGGCCAGGTCGCCGCCATATTCATCGCTGCGCTGGTTGCTGACGTCCCAGAAGAATTGATCGATCAGGTAGCCGTGGGCACCGTGGATCTCCACGCCATCCATACCGATGGCCTGGGCATCGCGGGCGGCTTGGGCGAAGGCGGCGATGACGTCCTGGATGTCTGCATGGGACATGCCGTGTACCACTTCCTGGCCGTCCTTGATCTTCTCGCTCGGGCCATAGCCCGGCACGCTGGCATCGGGTTCGACGCCGATGCGGCGCACGCTGCCCACATGCCACAACTGCGGCACGATCTTGCCACCTTCGGCATGCACTGCATCGACCACTTTCTTCCACCCGGCCAAGGCGTCTTCACCGTAGAAGCGCGGCACATTGGGGTAGCCATTGGCAGCCTTGTGGCCAACGGTGGTGCCCTCGGTAACGATCAGGCCAACCCCGGCCGCTGCACGGCGGCGGTAGTACTCGATGACCTTGGAGTTTGGGACACCGCCCGGGGAAAACGAACGGGTCATCGGCGCCATCACCACGCGTGTCGGCAGTTCCAGGGCACCCAATTGAAAGGGTTTGAACAAAGCTTTGACCGGCATGCGGGCACTCCTTGAAAGAGAAATAGGGTTGGCGACGCTGTTGTGCGGGCAGCATAAGGCCACAAGGCCTGTGAGGCCCAGCATCATTGATTGGAATGATTAAGGGCTAGAACGCCGGGAATGACTCAAGGAAAACAGGCCGGGCACGAATGGCCCGGCGCGCAAGCTACAGCATCAAGCCAGGGCTTTTTCGATGGCCTGGACCACGGTGGCGTCGTCCGGTGCGGTACGCGGCGAGAAACGGGCCAGTACGCGACCATCCTTGCCCACCAGGAACTTCTCGAAATTCCAGGTGATATCGCCAGGGAACTCCGCACCTTCACCCGCCAGCAGCGTGTACAGCGAATGGCGACCCTGCCCATTCACTTCCAGCTTGCTGCTCAACGGAAAGGTTACCCCGTAATTGAGGTTGCAGAACTCCTGGATCTCTTGCTCGGTACCAGGCTCCTGGCCGGCAAACTGGTTGCACGGCAAGCCCAGAACACTGAAGCCCTGGTCCTTGTACTGTTGGTGAAGGCTTTCCAGCGCCGTGTACTGTGGCGTCAGCCCACACTTGGAGGCGACATTGACCACCAGCACAACCTGACCCTTGAACGGCGCGAGCGGCAGTTCCTGGCCATCCAGCGATTTCAGTTTAAGGTCGTGAAATACACTCATGACGAACTCCCCTTATGCAGATCCCGGTTGCAGCATGTTTCCGCGACCAGAAACACTAACACACTAAAAAGGCGCCCTTTCAGACCGGGCGAAAACCTGAAAAGGTTTTCTTCGGACCTGCTCGGGCGCCTCTGCGGCTAACTGAGCTTAGCAGCGAAAATCAGTGGTGATGACCACCTTCGCCATGAACATGGCCATGAGCCACTTCTTCTTCGCTGGCATCACGGATGTTGACGATCTTGACCTTGAAGGTCAGGCGCTGGCCGGCCAACGGGTGGTTACCGTCGACGGTGACATCGTCGCCGTCCAGGTCACGAATGGTCACGATCTGCATCTGGCCATCGGGGGCGGAGGCGTGGAACTGCATGCCGACTTCCAGCTCGTCGACACCTTCGAACATGCTGCGGTTCAGGGTGCTGACCAGCTCAGCGGCGTATTCGCCGTAAGCGTCTTCAGGTTCGATGGTCACGTTCAGTTCATCACCGGCCTGCTTGCCTTCCAGAGCCTTTTCCAGACCTGGAATAATGTTACCTGCGCCATGCAGGTACACCAGCGGTGCGCCGCCGGCAGAGCTGTCGATGACCTCACCAGCGTCGTTGGTCAGGGTATAGTCGATGGAGACAGCCTTATTGGCGGCGATCAGCATGGGGCGAGACCTTTTGCAGAAGAATATAGAACGTTCAAGTGTAACCAAGCCACCGGCCGAAAGCGAACGGAACCCGGACAAACGGACTGGCACAATGCCCAGTGTAATCCTTGGCTTTCATCAAGACGAGGAAGGATTCTGGGTGGTCGAACTTTCCTGCGGCCACACCCAGCATCTGCGCCACCAACCGCCCTGGCAGTCGCGCCAGTGGGTGCTCGATGCCGAGCAACGAAAGCAGCGCATTGGCGAAACCTTTGCATGCGGCTGGTGTGCTCAGGGCCTCGATAGCGATACCCTTGGCAATTGATTCCGGCAGCCTGGCCGTTAACGCCAGCGCCGTTGCACAGCTCACCTCGAGAAGCTCGCATGCAGACATTTTTTATCGCGCCGACCGATTTTGGTGTCGGCCTGACATCCATCAGCCTGGGCCTGGTCCGTACCCTGGAACGGGCCGGGCTCAAGGTCGGCTTCTTCAAGCCGATCGCCCAGCCGCACCCGGGCGACCTGGGCCCGGAGCGCTCCACCGAACTGGTGGCACGCACCCATGGCCTCAAACCGCCCAAGCCGCTGAGCCTGGCCCACGTCGAACGGATGCTCGGCGATGGCCAGCTCGATGAGCTGCTTGAAGAGATCATCACCCTTTACCAGCAAGCCGCCGTCGGCAAGGACGTGTTGATCGTCGAAGGCATGGTCCCGACCCGTCACGCCAGCTACGCAGCCCGGGTCAACCTGCACCTGGCCAAGAGCCTGGATGCCGAAGTGATCCTGGTTTCGGCACCGGAAAACGAAGTGCTCACCGAACTGTCCGGCCGAGTTGAACTGCAGGCGCAATTGTTCGGCGGGCCCAAAGACCCGAAAGTGCTCGGTGTGATCCTCAACAAGGTACGCACCGAGGAAACCATGGAAGCCTTCGCCGCGCGCCTGAAAGAGCACTCGCCCCTACTGCGCAGCGGCGATTTCCGCCTGCTCGGCTGCATCCCCTTCCAGGCCGACCTGAACGCCCCGCGTACCCGCGACGTGGCCGACCTGCTGGGCGCCCAGGTGCTCAATGCCGGCGATTTCGAACAGCGGCGCATGTCCAAGATCATCATCTGCGCCCGCACCGTGGTCAACACCGTGCCCCTGCTCAAGCCTGGCGTATTGGTGGTCACCCCGGGCGACCGTGACGACATCATCCTCGCTGTCAGTCTGGCGTCTATGAACGGCGTGCCTCTGGCCGGCCTGCTGCTGACCAGCGATACCCTGCCCGACCCGCGCATCATGGAGCTGTGCCGTGGCGCCCTGCAGGCCGGCTTGCCGGTGTTGTCGGTCAGCACAGGCTCCTACGACACCGCCAACCGCTTGAATCAGCTCAACAAGGAAATCCCGATCGACGACCGCGAACGCGCCGAAATCATCACCGATTTCGTCGCCGGCCATCTCGATGCCCAGTGGCTGCACCAGCGCTGTGGCACCCCACGGGAGCTGCGCCTGTCGCCGGCGGTGTTCCGCTACCAGTTGATCCAGCGCGCCCAGCAAGCCAACAAGCGCATCGTCCTGCCCGAAGGCAGCGAGCCCTTGACCGTGCAGGCCGCCGCCATCTGCCAGGCGCGCGGCATTGCCCGCTGCGTGCTGCTGGCCAAACCCGAAGACGTGCAGGCGGTGGCCCAGGCCCAGGGCATCACCTTGCCTGAAGGCCTGGAAATCCTCGACCCGGACCTGATCCGCGAACGCTATGTGGAGCCGATGGTGGCCTTGCGCAAGAGCAAGAGCCTCAATGCGCCCATGGCCGAACAGCAGCTCGAAGACCCGGTGGTGATCGGCACCATGATGCTGGCCCTCGATGAAGTCGACGGGCTGGTCTCAGGGGTGATTCACTCCACCGCCAACACCATCCGCCCGGCCTTGCAACTGATCAAGACCGCGCCAGGCTGCACCCTGGTGTCGTCGGTATTCTTCATGCTGTTCCCCGAGCAGGTGCTGGTGTATGGCGACTGCGTGATGAACCCGCACCCCAGCGCTCCGGAGCTGGCGGAAATCGCCCTGCAGAGTGCGGATTCGGCGGCAGCCTTCGGTATCTCGCCACGGGTGGCGATGATCAGCTACTCCAGCGGCAACTCGGCCAGCGGCGAAGAAGTCGAAAAAGTGCGCGAAGCGACCCAACTGGCCCAGGAAACCCAGCGTGAGTTGCAAATCGACGGCCCTTTGCAATACGACGCCGCCGCCAACGAGCAGGTTGCCCGGCAACTGGCACCCAACAGCCCTGTGGCCGGTCGCGCAACGGTGTTCGTGTTCCCTGACCTGAACACCGGCAACACCACCCACAAGGCCGTGCAGCGCAGCGCCGACTGCGTCAGCCTCGGGCCGATGCTGCAAGGCCTGCGCAAGCCGGTCAACGACTTGCCACGTGGCGCCCAGGTCGACGACATCGTCTACACCATCGCCCTCACCGCCATTCAGGCCAACCGCACCCTGGACATTTGACCCCATGCTGGACTCTTTGCCCCCGGCCCTGCGAGGCATAATCGCCTCGCTGCTGCTGGGCCTCAACACGCTGGTCTGTTGCGCACCGCTTTTCGTCGTCAGCCTGTTCAAGCTATGCCTGCCCTTCCCTGCTGCCCAGCGCCTGTGCGACTGGCTGATGCGCCACATCCACGAAGCCTGGATCAGCAACAACAAAGCCTGGATGAAGCTGATCGGCCATACCCGCTGGCGTGTCAGCGGCCTTGAAGGCCTCGACTACCAACACACCTACCTGATCACCAGCAACCACCAGAGCTGGGTCGATATCCTGGTGCTGCAATACGTGCTCAACCGCCGTATCCGCCCCTTGAAGTTCTTCCTCAAGCAGGAGCTGATTTGGGTACCGGTGATCGGCCTGGCCTGGTGGGCACTGGGTTTTCCATTCATGAAACGCTACTCCAAGGCTTACCTGGAAAAGCACCCGGAAAAGAAAGGCAAAGACCTGGAAACCACCCGCCGCACCTGCGCGAAGTTTCAGGGTAAATCCACCGCTATCTTCAATTTTGCCGAGGGCACGCGCTTCACCCCGGGCAAGCATGCCCAGCAAGACTCACCTTTTCGCTACCTGTTGAAGCCCAAGGCCGGTGGCATCGCCTTTGTGCTCGATGCCATGGGTGAGCAACTGCAGTCGATCGTCAATGTGACCATTCACTATCCGGCTGGCCGGCCTGGTTTCTGGGATTTGCTGTGTGGGCGGGTGAACGAGGTGGTGGCGCATTTTCAAGAGGTGGCAATACCGGCGCAGTTTCTGGGCAAGAGTTATGACCAGGACGATGAGTACCGGCTGGAGTTTCAGCAGTGGGTGAATCAGCTTTGGGAGGAGAAGGATTTGATGTTGGGGCGGATGTATCTGCAATATTCCAAATAGATGGAGCATTCTGAGGCCCTATCGCGGGCAAGCCCGCTCCTACAGGGTCACCGCAAGCCCTGTAGGAGCGGGCTTGCCCGCGATGAGGCCCTCAAGCCAAAAAAAATCCCGCTACCAGAGCGGGATTTTTTTCACACCAGACTTACTGGTAAGCCTGCCCAGGAATCGGCTTGAGGTTCACCTCTACCCGGCGGTTCTGCGAACGGCCATTGGCATCGGCGTTGCTGGCGATCGGTTGGTCAGGCCCGGCCCCACGTACCGACAGGTGCGCCGCATCCACACCTTGCGAGGTCAGGTAGGTGCTGACGCTCTGTGCGCGCCGTTGCGACAGGTCCATGTTGTGCTGGCGGCTGCCGGTGCTGTCGGTGTAGCCGATGATTTCAATGCTGTTCTGGTTGAACTGCTTCAACGAACCGGCCAGGTTGTTCAACGGCGAGTAGAAATTAGGCGCGATATTCGCCGAGTCGGTGGCGAAGGTGATGTTGCCCGGCATGATCAGCTTGATCTGGTCGCCTTCACGCTGCACTTCGACACCGGTGTTGGCCATGCTCGCACGCAGGGCGGCTTCTTGCTTGTCGGCGTAGTAGCCGTAGCCCGCTGCGGCGGTACCGGCGATGGCGGCGCCGATCAGCGCGCCCTTGCCACGGTTGTCGTGGTTGATCGCGGCACCGGCAACGGCACCGGCCAGGGCGCCCAGGCCGCCGTATTTGGCGGTTTTGCTCATCCCGGTGGAGCCTTGCTGCGGCTGGCCTTGTTCGTTGTACGGGGTCTGTGCACAACCGGACAACAAGGCAACGGCGGTAGCAACGATAATCAAACGACGCGAGGTGAACATGGAGAAGCTCCTACATATACATTCGAGAGTGCAGCAACAGCAGCTGCGGACTTCTGACGGCCTTAGACCGTGGGCAGCCAGAGAAATTCCCCGGTTTATGCGCGCACGAAAGGGTTTTCGCGCATTTCATCGCCCAGGCGGGTATCGGGACCATGCCCCGTCACCACGGTAGCCTGTTCGTCGAGGGTGTAAAGCCGCTGCTTGATCGATTTGACGATGGTCGGCTGATCCCCGCCCCACAAGTCGGTACGACCAATCCCGCGACGGAACAGCGTATCGCCGGCAATCAGCAGCTTGGCATCGGCAAACCAGAAGCTCATCGAACCCGGCGTATGCCCCGGCGTGTGCAAGGCCACGCCGCAACCACAGGCCAGCTCCTCGTCATCGGCCAGCCAACGGTCCGGCGACGGCACCGGTGTATAGGGCACGCCAAACATGTTGCATTGCATTTCCAGGTTATCCCACAGGAACTGATCGTCTTTGTGCAGGTGCAAGGTCGCGCCGGTTTTCTCTTTCAACTGGCCGGATGCAAGAAAATGGTCCAGGTGCGCGTGAGTATGGATGATGCTGACCACCTTCAAGCCCAAGGCATCGAGGCGGGCAAGGATCAGCTCATGGTTGCCACCGGGGTCGACCACGATGGCTTTCTTGGTAATGGGGTCGCCGATAATGGTGCAGTTGCACTGCAAAGGGCCGACGGGGAAGGTTTCGCGGATGAGGGCGGGTTTTGTGGGTTCCATGGTGGAGTCCGTAAAAGGTGAATGGCCCATTTTCACCCAAGGCGCCTGGTTCTGGCGACCCGGCAGGAAATATTCGCGCATACAACCGTAGAAATCAGATCGAAAATTTCAGGTAAAACCGTTCTTCACGAGCATTAACCAAGTTGCCAAATACAACCAAGAAGGTTAATTTTAATGGAGAAGAAAACACCTGACTGCAAGCTCGCAGTCATCAAGGCTTTGATTGAGGCGGGCAAGGTACGCGCAACCCTGTCGGCGTTGGCTGGTGGCGCAGCAATGGGTTTCGACTATGAAGAAATGATCAGGGTTGTGATGGCATTGGCCCCAAAATTTTCTACAAAAGCATGACCACTCACGCCGATTACAAGGTTTGGCAGGACGTGTATAGACACTCCTCCCCGGCAGGCGATCTCTATCTGAAGCTTACCGTTATTGATGACGTGCTCATCGTATCATTCAAGGAGCAATGAACATGAAATGTCCTTCCTGCGTGTCAGCGGAACTGGAGCATGACACCCGCGACATGCCCTATACCTACAAAGGCGAAACGACTGTCATCCAAAAGGTATCCGGTGACTTCTGCCCGACCTGCGGTGAGGCGGTACTTGCCTCTGGCGAATCGGCTCGTGTCAGTTCTGCAATGCTGGCATTTAATAAGCAAGTAAACGCTTCGATTGTCGATCCGACCTTTATTGCCACGGTGCGCAAAAAGCTGGCGCTTGATCAGCGTGAAGCCGCGGAGATTTTCGGGGGCGGCATCAATGCATTCTCGCGTTACGAAAATGGCAAGACGAAACCACCGCTAGCGCTGGTGAAGCTGCTCAAGGTGCTTGATCGTCACCCTGAACTGCTTGATGAAGTGAGAACTGTGTAGCAGCTCGTGACTTGGCGGATGAGTTTGCGCAGAGCTTCGAGCTTTTAGGTTTCGACACCCGCAATCGAAGCCTCTACCAACGCCATCGCCACCTCAAGCTGATGCACCACCGACCGGGCGAGCGCCTGATACTCGGGGTGAACGCGTTCGATCACTTCACAGGCAATGGCCGCAGCGCACTGCATGCGGTCTGAGGCATGGATCAAGGCGTCTTCGACTTCGATGCCTTCGCGTACGGTGAAGAGGGCTTCGCTGCCCAGGTATTGGCCAAAGGTATGGCTACGGGTGACGGGCTTGGCGGCTTGCTGCAGTTTTGGGGTGAGGGGTGGGTTTCAAACCCCCACAAAAAAGCCGCTCCCACGCAATGCGCAGAAGCGGCCCTTGCCCCGATCAGCTCAATTCAACGCAATCAGATTTCCCAGATCACGTTGACCGCCGCATAACGGCCCGGCTGCGTCAGGCGGCCCAGGCTTGGCGATTCGGCATCGCGGCCTTGCACGTCACCCCAGTTCCAGTACTTCTTGTCGGTCATGTTGAACAGGCCGGCGTTGATCGACACTTCTTCGGTAACCTGCCACCAGGTGTTGAGGTCCAGTACGCCGTAGCCGGGGGTTTCGAACTGGCTGTTGATCTGGCTCGCTGTGTCTTCGCTGTGGTCGACGCGGTCCTTGGACTGGACCACTGTCCAGGTCAGCTGGCCGCCGTAGACACCGCTCGGCGCATCGTAGCCCAGGCCCAGGACGGCCTTGAGCGGGTCGACACTGTTGAGCGGCTCGCCGTTTTCTTCGTCCTTGCCGCGTGCATAGGCGATCGAGCCCAGGGCGCGAGTGCCGACTGGCATGAAGGCGTCGAGCTTGATATCACCCTTGGCCTCGGCACCACGGATGGTGACCTTGCTCACGTTGTTTGGCTGGAACGTCAGCAGGCCTGTGCCATTGGGATCGGTGACAGTGGTGGTCTCGATGAAGTCCTTGTACTTGTTGTAGAACAGCGCAATACCGAAGCTGCCCAGGTCGTAGTGGCCGCGCAGGCCGACTTCGAAGCTGTTGCTGGTTTCAGGCTTGAGGTCCGGGTTGCCGATCTGCTGGTAGCCCTGCTGCGGGTTGCTGAACTCGCCGAACATGTTCTGCGGGCTTGGCGCGCGGAAACCGGCGGCGTATTGGCCGTAGACGCTTTCGGTGTCGGTCAGCTGGTAGGTCACGCCAAATTTCGGCGAGACGTGATCGTCGGTGATGCGCGATGGGTCGGTTTCCGCCGGCAGGCCGTTGAGGAATTCGTCGGTAACATGCGGGTCCTGGCGGTAGTAGTCATAGCGCACGCCTGGCAGCAAGGTCCAGCGGCCGATCTCGATGCTGTCCTGCACGAACAAGCCCAGCGAATCGCTGGTCGGATCCGGGAAGTCGCTGACCGGGAAGTTTTCCGGCGGCGGCACCACGGCGCCGGTGTCCAGGCGCACTTCGCGGCCGGTACGCAGGTTGCTGGCTTCAATACGCTTGAGCTCGGCGCCGTAGATCAGGTGGTGCTGCGCGCTGCCGGTGGTGAACTCCTTGTCCAGCTGCGCGTTCAGGCTCCACAGGCGCTCTTCGTATGACGATTCGCGGGTGCGGATGCGGTTGACCCGGGCCGTGGTCTGGCGCTGCTGCAAGGTTTTCTGGTGGTTGTCGCTTTCCTGGTAGTTCAACTGCCATTGCAGTTTGTCGGCCAGCATGGCGTCCATGCTCAGCGTATGCGCCAAGCTGTAACGGGTGCGGTCGATGCTGTCCTTGGCCTCGGAACCCAGGATGGCTGGAGCGACGATGGTCGCCCGGGTGGTGTAGTCGCTGAGCAGGTTGGTGTTGGCGTCGTCTTCGTAGCGTTCGTAGGTGAACTGCAGACGGTCGCCTTCGGCGTAGTCCCAACCCAGTTTGGCCAGCAGGTTCTTGGCGGTGTAGTCGAGCGGGTTGGCTTCTTCACGGGTAATGCCGGTGCCGCCGGTTCCGCCATAGGTGTCGGTGGATTGGCCATCGCGACGGCCCAGGTGCAACAGACCGTCTACGCTACCCAGGCGCCCGGCGAAGGTGGCGCTGCGGCTCCAACTGTCATCGCTGCCGTCATAGCCGGTTTTCAGGCGGGCATAGGTGTCGTCACCTTCTTCCAGGTAGTCGCCGGCGTCCTTGGTCAGGTAGCTGACCGCACCACCGATGGCATCGCTACCGTACAGCGACGATGCCGGGCCACGGATGATTTCCACGGTTTTGATGGTATCCAGGTCGACGTAATCGCCGCGTACGTCCTGGAAGGGGCTGAAGAAGTTGCTTTGCGGTACGCGCACGCCGTCGACCTGAGTCAGCACGCGGTTACCTTCAATGCCGCGGATGTTGGCGCTTTTCAGGCCAAAACGATCGCCCGTACCGCTGACCGATACACCCGGCTCATAGCGCACCAGGTCTTTGAGGTCCTTATCGTTGTGCTGGTCGATTTCCCGTTCGGTATGGACCGACACGGTGCTCGGCACTTGCAACAAGGTCTGCTCGGTCTTCGTGGCAGTGACGCTGACTGTGTCGAACTGGGTTTTCGCAGGCTCGGCAGCCAAGGCCAACGAGGGCGAAAGCAGCAGCAAGGCTAGCCAGGGACGACGGGCGAAAGGCGGGCGAATCGACATCTAACTTACTCCTGGGGTCTGACAGGGATTGTCGGCTGGTAGGGCATTCGGGGGCCCTGCGCCAGCGTTGAACGCTGTCTGGCATATGTCTGATTTTGTTAGTGAGCTCTGCGTTCGGTCCCGCTCTGTTGGGGGACTCGTCCGTCCAAACGCTCGTTTGGCAGGCGGCGAAGATAATCCAGCTTGACACGTAAATGCAAATAATTACCATATGCTTTATCTTTCAGTAATAGAACGAACGTGCATGAAGCACTTCTGGTCCTACCTTCTGGTGTCCATCGCGCTGCATGTGAGCGTGGGCCTGCTGCTGCGCGACCTGCGGGCACAGCCTGATCCTCTTGCCTGGCAGCCGCCCATGGCCATCCAGTTGGTCAGCCTGGCAGAGGCTTCTGCACCGGCTCCGCTCCCCGCACTCGCCACCCCGTCGGTCGCGAAGGCCTCGCCTGCCGAGCCTCTGGAAAAAGCGCCGGTGCCAACGCCACCGAAGGTGCCGGTGCTGCCCAAGCCCGTGGTCGAACTGCCCAAGCCCTTGCCAGCCAAGGTCACACCCGCTGTCGTCAAGCAACCGAAATCACAACCTGAGCCCCGCCCTGCTCAGCCAACACGTCCAGAAACCACAACGGCGCAAAACAGCACCGCGACAGCCCCGGCCAAGACACTCAGCCCTGCTGCACCTGTCGCGTCCGCCCCCGCACGGCCGCAAACCCCGGTGGTCAGCCTGCGCCCCAGTTTTGTCACGCCGCCCCCTGCCCCCCGTTACCCATCGACCGCCAGGCGCCGCAACCAGCAAGGGACGGTACGGGTCGAGGTGTGCCTGGATGATCGCGGCCAGCAACTGCAACTCAAGTTGATCCAATCCTCGGGTGTGCAAAGCCTGGATGAGGCCGCACTCGAGGCAGTGAAAAGCTGGCGCTTCCGCCCGGAAATCGTTGATGGCCGGGCGGTGCCCAGCCGCGTGGAAATACCCATAGAATTCGCCCTGACGGCGAACCGTTGATCCTGAGGAGCTTCACAATGACCGCACACACAGCACCTGCGCTCTACCAGAACTGGCAACAGCTACGCGCTGAACAAGCCGGCGTGCGCGCTCGCGATGCCGCTGCCAGGCTGGGCGTCAGCGAGGCCGAGCTGACCGCCAGCCGGTTGGGTACCGATGCCGTACGCCTGCGCCCGGAGTGGGCCACCCTGTTGCCGGCCCTCGGCGAGCTGGGCTACATCATGGCCCTGACCCGCAACGAGCACTGCGTGCACGAACGCAAGGGTTTCTACCGTGACGTGACCGTGATGGGCGGCGGCCAGATGGGCCTGGTGGTGTCGGCCGACATCGACCTGCGCCTGTTCCTGAGCGGTTGGGCCAGTGTTTTTGCCGTCGACGAAGCCACCGCGCGCGGTCCGCAGCGCAGCATCCAGGTGTTCGACCGCCAGGGCGTGGCAGTGCACAAGGTCTACTTGACCGCCACGAGCGAGGAAGCTGCCTGGGCACCGCTGGTCGAGCGTTTGCGCGCTGAAGAGCAGAGCGCCGAGCTGGACTTACAACCCCTGCCCGAAGCCAAGGCCCCGCGCGTCGACGCCGACGTCGATGCCGCCGCCATGCGCACCGAGTGGTCGGAACTGAAAGACACTCACCACTTCTTCGCCCTGCTCAAGCGCCATGACGTGCTCCGCACCCAGGCCCTGCGCCTGGCTGGCCATGAGTGGGCAGAACCCCTGGCCACGGTCGAGCTGACCCGCGTGATCGAAGAAGCCGGCAAGCGAGAAGTGCCGATCATGGTGTTCGTGGGTAACCAGCACTGCATCCAGATCCACTCCGGCACCGTGAGCAACTTGCGCTGGATGGACACCTGGTTCAACGTGCTGGACCCTGAATTCAACCTGCACCTGAAAACAACTGGCGTGACCGAGCTGTGGCGTGTGCGCAAGCCGAGCGTAGACGGCATCATCACCAG
Source organism: uncultured Pseudomonas sp. (assembly GCA_964453495.1). Classification (GTDB taxonomy): domain Bacteria; phylum Pseudomonadota; class Gammaproteobacteria; order Pseudomonadales; family Pseudomonadaceae; genus Aquipseudomonas. The sequence continues at coordinate 63,378 of CAYVPI010000008.1, forward strand.
CTACGAAGGTTTCGACGCCGAAGGCCAACTGGTTATCCAACTGTTCGGTGCGCGCAAGCCGGGCATCCCGGAACGTGACGACTGGCGTACCCTGGCTGAAACCGCCCCTACTCTGATCGGCTAAGGAAGCTTCCCGATGCGTATGACAACACTGCTGGCTTGCGCCGGTGTGCTCGTAAGCCAACTGGCGACCGCCGCCGATGCCCTGCCGCAACGCTGGGTGAGTGCAGGCGGCGCGTTCAGCGAATGGGTGGTCGCCCTGGGTGGCGAAAGCAAGCTGGTGGGTGTCGACAGCACCAGCCAGTACCCACAATCGCTGCACAAGCTGCCGGGGATCGGCTACCAGCGCGCGCTGGCGGCCGAAGGGATCCTGGCGCTGCGCCCGGACATCCTGGTCGGCAGCAATGAAATGGGCCCGCCGCCGGTCATCGACCAGCTCAAGGCCGCAGGCGTACGCATCGAATTGCTGTCGGCCAAGGCCGACGTGCAAACCCTGGAACACAACCTGGCCCAGCTTGGCCAGTTGCTCGGCAACCCGGCCCAGGCACAGACGCTGATGGACAGCTACCGTCAGCGCCTGCAAAGCCAGGCTGCCTGGGTCAAGCAGGCGCAGCAGCAACACACGGCACCTCGGGTGTTGATGCTGCTCAGCCATTCCGGTGGCAACCTGCAGGTGGCGGGCAAGGACACCCTGGCCGCCTGGATGATCAACCAGGCGGGCGGCCAGAGCCTGGGTGAGCACAACGGCTACAAACCGGTTTCCAATGAAGCCATGCTGGCGCTGGACCCACAGGTGATCATTTTCGCCGGTGGCCGCCTGCAGGGCGAAGCGGCGCGCGCCGCCTTGCTGGAACAGAACCCGGTACTGGCGCAAACCCAGGCCGGGCGTGACGGCCGGGTGGTGGTCATCGACCCGACCTTGTTGGTCGGTGGGCTTGGCCCACGGGTACCGGATGCACTGAGCATGCTCGCTACCGCCTTCTACCCTGACACCAAGGGCCAGACTGCCGAGATCACCCGATGACGGCCATGGTTCGCCCACGTGTAATGCTGGTTACCCTTGGTCTGTTGTTGCTGTTGGTGTTCTGGCTGTCCCTTGCCCTGGGGCCGGTCAGCCTGCCTCTGGGTGATACCTTGCTGGCCGGCCTGCGCTTGCTCGGGCTGCCGGTGGAGGCTGGCCAGTCTGCGCAGGCGGAGCTGATCCTGGGGCAGATTCGCCTGCCGCGCAGCCTGCTTGGCATTGCCGTTGGTTCGGTCCTGGCCTTGTCCGGGGTGGCCATGCAGGGGTTGTTCCGCAACCCCTTGGCGGACCCCGGCCTGGTCGGTGTCTCCGGTGGCGCAGCACTGGGTGCCGCCATCGCTATCGTCGGTGGCAGCCTGATGGGAGGGCTGCCACCGGCAGTCGAACCCTACCTGCTGTCGGTCTGCGCCTTCGCCGGTGGCCTGGTGGTCACCGCGGTGGTGTATCGCTTCGGTCGTCAGGAGGGCCAGACCAACGTCGCCACCATGCTCCTGGCGGGTGTGGCGATGACGGCCATGGCGGGTGCCGGTGTCGGCTTGTTCACTTACCTGGCTGACGACGCAACCTTACGTACTCTGACTTTCTGGAACCTGGGCAGCCTCAATGGCGCCAGCTATACGCGTTTGTGGCCATTGCTGATCGTGGCGGTGGGTGTAGCGCTCTGGCTGCCACGTCGTGCGGCGGCGCTCAATGCCATGCTGCTCGGTGAGTCCGAAGCCCGCCATCTGGGCTTCGATATCGAGCGGATCAAACTGGAGCTGGTGTTCTGCACGGCGCTGGGGGTGGGTGCGGCCGTGGCCGCAGCCGGCCTGATTGGGTTCATCGGCCTGGTGGTGCCGCACTTGATGCGCTTGCTGGTCGGCCCCGATCACCGCGTGTTGTTACCGGCATCGCTCTTGGCCGGCGCCAGCCTGCTGCTGCTGGCCGACCTGGTCGCCCGCCTGTTGCTGGCGCCCGCAGAGCTGCCGATCGGTATCGTGACCGCACTGATCGGTGCGCCCTTCTTCCTTTATCTGCTGGTACGGGGGCGTTCCTGATGCTGCGGGCCAACAACTTGCTGGTACGACGCGGTACGCGCACCGTGCTGGCCGACATCGACATCGAACTGCGCCCGGGCGAAGTCCTTGGTGTGCTGGGCCCTAACGGTGCCGGCAAAAGTACCCTGCTCGGCGCCTTGTGCGGCGAGCTGCCGGTGAGCCAGGGCGAGGTCAGCCTCGATGGTCGCCACCTGGCCGATTGGCCGGGCCAGGCACGGGCCAAACGCCTGGCGGTATTGCCCCAGAGTTCGAGCCTGAACTTCGCCTTTTCAGTGAACGAAGTGGTCGGCATGGGCCGCCTGCCCCATGACAGCGGCCGGGTGCGCGATGCCGAGATCGTCGCCAAGGCGCTCGCTGCCGCCGACGCCAGCCACCTGGCCGGGCGCAGCTACCTGGCCCTGTCCGGTGGCGAGCGCCAGCGTGTGCATCTGGCACGTGTGCTCGCACAGTTATGGCCGGGTGCCGATGAGCAGGTCTTATTGCTCGACGAACCGACCTCGATGCTCGACCCACTGCACCAGCACACCATCCTTCAGGCAGTACGCGACTTCGCCGGGCGCGGTGCCGCAGTGCTGGTAATCCTGCACGACCTCAACCTGGCAGCGCGTTATTGCGACCAGTTGCTGCTGTTGCAGCAAGGCCGCCCACACGCCTATGGTCCCCCGGCCCAAGTGCTGACGGCCGAGGCTCTGGAAGCGGTGTATGGCCTGCAGGTGTTGATCCAGCAGCATCCGGAACGTGGCCATCCGTTGATCATCGCGCGCTGACACCGGCCCTCTTTCGTAGAGGGCAATTCTCAATTTAAGGAAAAACGATGCGCATTCTGTTGCCTTGTCTGTTTGCCCTGCTGGCTGGCTGCCAGTCTCATTACGTCACACCGCCTCCGGCGCCGATCGCTCCGGAAGGTCGCCAACATGCCGAGCTCGGTGTCATCCGCGAACTGGCCACCGGCCGCACCCTCACCCCCCAAGAGCTGGTCGAGCACCTGGCCGCCGCGCCGCGCGTGCTGGTCGGCGAGCAACACGACAACCCCGACCATCACGCACTGCAAGTGTGGTTGCTGCGCGAACTGGCAGCACAACGCCCACAAGGCAGCCTGCTGATGGAAATGATCAACCCCGACCAACAGGCGAAAGTGGATGAGGCCCAGGCCGCCACGCGTGCCGGCCAGCCGCCGGCCGACCTGTTCAAGGCATTGGCCTGGCAGTCCAACTGGGACTGGAGCCTGTATGGTCCGATCGTCAGTTACGCACTGCGCCAATCTTACCCATTGTTGTCGGCCAACCTGGACCGGGCGCAGATCATGCAGATCTACAAGCAGCGGCCAGTGCTGACCGGCGAGGCATCCACCACCCAGGCCGTGCAAGCGACCCTGCTCGATGATATTCGAGAGTCCCATTGCGGCTTGTTGCCTGAAGCACAAATGCCAGCGATGCTTGCCGTGCAGCAGCAACGCGACCGGCGCATGGCCGAAAGCGTGTTGGCCGCACCGCAGCCTGCCGTGCTGTTGGCCGGGGCGTTTCATGTGCGCAAGGATCTGGGGGTGCCTTTGCACCTGAAGGACCTGGGCGCTGGCGAAGGCAATGCGGTATTGGTGCTGGCTGAGGTGGGTAAGCCGGTATCGGCTGAAAGTGCTGATTATGTGTGGTACACGGCGGCGCAGCCGGTGCAGGATCACTGCGCTAAATTGCGGCGTTGAGTTTGGCGGCCTCATCGCGGGCCAGCCCGCTCCTACAGGTCCCACACAACTCCTGTAGGAGCGGGCTTGCCCGCGATGAGGCCATCAAGCCCTACCTCATAAACACCTGCGCCGTAGTAATCGCCATATCCCCCCCAGGCAACTTGATACTTCCCACCTGCTTCATCGAGTCGGCATCGAAAATCGCCACATCGTTGAACGTCCCGGCCAGGTAAATCTTGGTCCCTGCCTTGTTGAACGAAATGCAGTAGTAGGAGTGATCAAGCGTCGCAGCCTGTACCAGTTTTTTCTCCTTGATGTCGTACTTGGCCAGGCGGTTGAGCACGCCGAACATCAGGTTCG
>CAYVPI010000009.1:0-65402 GCA_964453495.1 uncultured Pseudomonas sp.
CTGGCGGACGACTTGTGCGTCAACCTGGAAGGCGACGGTGTGCTGACCCAGATGGTCAAGCTGTACAAGCAGTACCGTTGCACCATCGTGGCGATCCAGGAAGTCGACCCTCAGGAAACCAACAAGTACGGCGTGATCGCCGGTGATTTGATCGGTGATGACCTGTATCGCGTACGTAACATGGTCGAGAAGCCAAAGCCTGAAGATGCGCCGTCCAACCTTGCGATCATCGGTCGTTACATCCTGACCCCGGACATCTTCAAGCTGATCGAGGAAACCGAGCCGGGCAAAGGTGGTGAAATCCAGATCACTGACGCCCTGATGAAGCAGGCTCAGGACGGATGTGTGATTGCCTACAAGTTCAAGGGCAAGCGCTTCGACTGCGGTGGCGCCGAAGGTTACATCGATGCGACCAACTTCTGCTTCGAGAACTTCTACAAGACTGGCAAGGCTTACTGATCACTGCCGGTCTTGAGAAAGCCACCTTCGGGTGGCTTTTTTGTTTTTGCAGGGTACGCGGGTATGCTGTAGCACTGCCAAGGAGATGACAAAATGGCCTACGATTTCGATCTGTTTGTAATTGGTGCCGGTTCCGGTGGCGTACGTGCCGCGCGTTTCGCAGCCGGTTTCGGGGCAAAGGTGGCGGTGGCCGAAAGCCGTTACCTGGGTGGTACCTGCGTCAATGTTGGCTGCGTGCCGAAAAAACTGTTCGTCTACGGCGCGCATTTCGCCGATGACTTCGAGCAGGCCGAAGGCTACGGCTGGTCGCTGGAAAAGGCCAATTTCGACTGGAAAACCCTGATCAGCAATAAAAATCGCGAAATCGAGCGCCTCAACGGTATCTATCGCAACCTGCTGGTCAACAGCGGTGTTGAGCTGTTTGAAGCCCACGCCCGCCTGTTGGGCCCGAACTCAGTCGAAGTCAACGGCCAGCAATACAGTGCCAGGCACATCCTGGTCGCTACCGGTGGCTGGCCACAGATTCCGGATATTCCAGGGCGTGAGTACGCCATCAGCTCCAATGAGGCGTTCTTCCTCCAGGATTTGCCCAAGCGCGTATTGGTGGTGGGCGGTGGCTACATCGCGGTGGAATTTGCCGGGATCTTCCAGGGGCTGGGTGCCGACACCTCGCTGCTGTATCGCGGCGAGCTGTTCCTGCGCGGGTTCGACAAGGCCGTGCGTGAGCACTTGAAGGATGAGCTGACCAAGCGAGGCCTTGACCTGCAATTCAATACCGAGATTGTCCGCATCGACAAGCTGGCCGACGGCAGGCTTCAGGCAACCCTCAAGGACGGCCGTGAGTTGCACGCCGATTGCGTGTTCTACGCAACAGGTCGGCGCCCGATGCTGGACAACCTGGGCCTGGAAAACACCGGGGTCAAACTCGATGAGCGTGGTTTCATCCAGGTCGATGACCAATACCAAAGCAGCGAACCTTCGATCCTGGCCATTGGCGATGTGATCGGTAAGGTCCAGTTGACCCCGGTAGCGCTGGCCGAAGGCATGGCCGTTGCCCGTCGCCTGTTCAAACCCGAGCAGTATCGCCCGGTGGATTACCAGCACATCCCCACGGCAGTGTTCAGCCAACCGCCCATCGGTACCGTCGGCCTGACCGAAGAGCAGGCGCGCGAGGCCGGCCATTCGGTGCAGATTTTTGAAAGCCGGTTCCGGCCGATGAAGCTGACCATGACGCAGTGCCAGGAGCGCACCCTGATGAAGCTGGTGGTCGATGCCAAGACGGACAAGGTGTTGGGTTGCCACATGGTGGGGCCTGATGCGGGCGAGATCGTCCAGGGCCTGGCCATTGCGCTCAAGGCGGGGGCGAGCAAGCAATTGTTCGACGAAACCATTGGCGTGCACCCGACCGCCGCCGAAGAGTTCGTGACCTTGCGTACGCCGGTGGCTTGAAAGAAACCGCGTCGCCCTTATCGCCGGCAAGCCCGCTCCTACAGCAGAACCGCGGATCGTTGTAGGAGCGGGCTTGCCCGCGATGAGGCCCGCTGCCTCGATAAACTATTTTCTTCTATCAGTATTTGAGGCTAATAGCTAAAACGCATCAGCAGCATCAGCTTTGCCAATGAGCTTTTGCACCCTGGTCTCGATAGGATTCTCCCCATCAGATTTTCAACCCCTGAAGGAGAGTCACCGATGCCTATCATCAACAGCCAAGTCAAGCCATTCAACGCCACCGCTTACCACAACGGCGAGTTCGTTCAGGTTTCCGATGCCGACCTGAAAGGCAAATGGTCTGTCGTGTTCTTCTACCCAGCCGACTTCACCTTCGTTTGCCCAACCGAGTTGGGTGACCTGGCTGACAACTACGCCGAATTCCAGAAGCTGGGCGTTGAGATCTACGGCGTGTCCACCGACACCCACTTCACCCACAAAGCCTGGCATGACACGTCGGAAACCATCGGCAAGATCAAGTACCCACTGATCGGCGACCCGACCCACACCCTCTCGAAAAACTTCGACGTGCTGATCGAAGACGCCGGTATCGCTGACCGTGGCACCTTCGTGATCAACCCAGAAGGCCAGATCAAGATCGTCGAGCTCAACGATGGTGGTGTCGGCCGTGATGCCTCCGAACTGTTGCGCAAAGTCAAAGCCGCTCAGTACGTGGCTGCCAACCCGGGCGAAGTCTGCCCTGCCAAGTGGAAAGAAGGCGAAGCGACCCTGGCGCCGTCCCTGGACCTGGTCGGCAAGATCTAAACCAGCGTTAGCCCGATAAGCGCGCCCGGGCAGTACCTGCCCGGGCGTTGTTGTTTCTACCGTATCGAAAAAGGAAATCGCCCGTATGTTGGACGCCAATCTTAAAACTCAGTTGAAAGCCTACCTGGAACGGGTCACGCAACCGATCGAGATCGTCGCCTCCCTTGACGACGGTGCGAAATCCCAGGAATTGCTCGGCCTGTTGCGGGAAATCGCCGGGCTGTCCAATTTCATTACCCTGCACGACAACGGTACCGACGCGCGCACCCCATCGTTCTCGTTGAACCGCCCGGGGGCGGATATCAGCCTGCGTTTCGCCGGTATCCCCATGGGCCACGAATTCACCTCGCTGGTGCTGGCACTGCTGCAAGTCGGTGGCCATCCGTCCAAGGCCAGCGTGGACGTGATCGAACAGATCCGCTCGCTCAAGGGCGAGTTCAATTTTGAAACCTACTTCTCGTTGTCCTGCCAGAACTGCCCGGATGTGGTGCAGGCGCTGAACCTGATGGCCGTGCTAAACCCCAATGTGCGCCACGTGGCCATTGATGGTGCGTTGTTCCAGGCTGAGGTCACCGAGCGCCAGATCATGGCGGTACCGAGCGTCTACCTCAACGGCGTGAGTTTCGGCCAGGGTCGCATGAGCCTGGAAGAGATAATCGCCAAGGTCGATAGCAGCGGTGCCGAGCGTGAGGCCCAGAAGCTCAACGGCAAGGATGCGTTCGATGTCCTGGTGGTCGGCGGTGGCCCGGCGGGTTCGGCGGCAGCGATTTATGCGGCGCGCAAGGGTATCCGCACCGGTGTGGCGGCCGAGCGCTTCGGCGGCCAGGTGCTCGATACCATGGCCATCGAGAACTTCATTTCGGTCCAGGAAACCGAAGGGCCGAAACTGGCCGTGGCCCTGGAAGAGCATGTCAAGCAATACGATGTCGACATCATGAACCTGCAGCGGGCAGACAAGCTCGTGCCCGGCAAGGACGGCGCCTTGCACGAAGTTCATTTCGCCAGTGGTGCATCGCTCAAGGCCAGAACCGTGATCCTCGCAACCGGTGCGCGGTGGCGCGAAATGAACGTGCCGGGCGAAAAGGAATACCGCAACCGTGGCGTAGCCTACTGCCCGCACTGTGATGGGCCGCTGTTCAAGGGCAAGCGGGTTGCAGTGATCGGCGGTGGTAACTCCGGTGTGGAAGCGGCCATTGACCTGGCGGGCATCGTTGCCCATGTGACGTTGCTCGAATTCGATAGCCAGTTGCGCGCCGACGCCGTGTTGCAGCGCAAGTTGCACAGCCTGGCCAATGTCACGGTCATCACCAGTGCGCAGACCACCGAAGTGCTGGGCGATGGCCAGAAAGTCAGCGGCCTGCGCTACAAGGACCGCCAAAGCAACGAGCTGCGCGACGTCGAACTACAAGGTATCTTCGTGCAGATAGGCTTGCTGCCCAACACCGATTGGCTCAAGGGCACGATTGAGTTGTCGCCACGAGGTGAAATCGTGGTCGATGGGCGTGGTGAGACCAGCCTGCCGGGTATCTTCGCTGCCGGAGACGTGACGACTGTGCCGTACAAGCAGATCGTCATTGCAGTGGGCGAGGGCGCCAAGGCATCGCTGGCGGCCTTTGATCACTTGATCCGGACGTCGGCACCGGCCTGAAGCGCTGGAGTGGGCCTTGTGGGAGATTCTATGGTGCTTGAGGCCTCATCGCTGGCAAGCCAGCGATGCCTGGACAGGCACCATAGAATCTCCCACGAGCGCCACCTCTAAAATTTACAGAGGCGTTGGCTGAATAATCTCGACCCAGTAGTCATCCGGGTCCTTGATAAAGGCCAGGTGCTTCATGCGGCCATCGCTCAAGCGCTTCTGGAAGGTGACACCCAGGCTTTCGAAACGCTCACAAGCAGCACGGATGTCCGGCACCGACAAGCAAATGTGGCCGAAGCCGCGCGGGTCGGTGTTGCCGTTGTGGTAAGCAAAGTCAGCGTCGTTCTCGGTGCCGTGGTTGTGCGTAAGCTCCAGGATGCCAGGAATGGACTTCATCCATTCGGTACGTTTTGCCGCGTCAGCCGGAACCTGGGCCTTATCGACCAGTGCGAGGAAGTACAGGCTGAATTCTGCTTCCGGAAAATCACGTTTCTCCACCAGGGTGAAACCCAGCACGCGCGTATAGAAGTCCAGCGAGCGTGTAATGTCCTTTACCCGCAACATGGTGTGGTTGAACACGAAACCTTGGGTTGCGCTATCTGGCTGGGCGGTGACGCCGGGGAATGTATCGAGTTCTTGCAGGCTCATGGGGGCTCCAGAGTAGATGAGCAAAGCACATTCAAAGGGCAGATGGATGCACATATGAATGCGACAGCGTTCTTGTCAGGAGGCAATGATACGGAACTGAAGCGTTTGAGCAAACCGCTTGCTGGCCGAACGGCCTTTTTTGCAGCGGAAATAGAAGCCCGCCGAAGCGGGCATTGGGGCGCTAATCCTTTAGCAGATTGCATCGTGATAGACCGAGCGTGAAAAAAGTGTGAAACGGCTCGGGTCATTGACGCAACCAGGAATCCACCTCTTTGGCGCCATATTGTTGTTTCCAAGCCTTGAGCCCACGGTGGTTGCCGCCCTTGGTCTGGATCTGTTCTCCGGTGTGTGGGTTGACGTAAACCTTTACCACACGTGCCCGGCGTTGCTTGGGGGCTGTAGCTGTAACCTTGGTTTTGCCCGGATCAAGAATGGCGATGATGTCGCGCAGGTTCTTGTCGTAGGTTTTCATCAGCCCTTGCAGCTTTTGTTCGAACTCGATTTCCTTTTTCAGACCAGCGTCATTCTTCAAAGCGTCGAGCTGGGCAAGTTGCTCTTGAAGGGCTTTCTCTGCAGCGCGAAACTCGGCGAGTCTGGACAATTTTAATACTCCTTTAGTGTGCAATGGCCATACTGGGCGCGAATTACTCAACACAGGGATTAGAGCCGATGCAGCATTTCAAATGAGCCAAGCGACTACCCGTATGAATGGTTCGCGGTTCCGCTATTTAAGAGTGTAGTAGTTCCCGGGGCATGGGTAAACATGTAGTGGTCGGTTTTTTCACTGCATCAGCCAGGCAGCAAAGACGCGAGAGATGCAACTAGGTGGGTGGGGCTAGGTGATCTAAGTTGGGTTCTAATTTGGAGTTAAAAGAATAAGTTGCAAATCAAGTAGGAACTTTCCTGTAGTGTCTAGCTATATTTCCTAAGTGTTAGATATTAAGTGCTATTTTGCAGGGCAATGCTCTCCGGCTGGCAGGTCGCCGGCTACTTTTGGCGACTAAATTTTCGATTCCCTCTGCGCCGGTAGAAGCCTTTAAAAATTTGTGCCTGCTGCACCGGCGCCTGCCCGGGGATCAGCCCATGCGGTTTTTGGCCTCGATCCACTGGGCCATGTACTGGGTGCTCTTGTGGTGATGATGGCGCAGCATCATGCCGGTGAAGTTGGCCTGTCGGTGCTCTGCCAATTGTGCATGGCATTGGCGGATCCGTTGGGTAAGTGCCGGTGCATGGGTGCTGGTGTCATAACGTGCCACCAGCAACTGCATGCCGCGCCTCTGTGCTTCGCTCCACAGGTCCTGGTCCCGGTACAGGCTTACTGCGGCATCTGCAAGTTCCCGGGCGCTGCTGGCAACGGCACCTGGCCAGGGCAGGCTGCCATGCATGGCTTCGGCACCGATGGGGGTGGTGACACTTGGCGTGCCGCAGAGCATGGCGTCGGTCAGTTTACCCTTGATGCCGGCACCGAAGCGCACCGGCGCCAGGCAGACCCGGGCCCAAGCCATGACTTCAAGGGCGTCTTCGGCCCAGTTCATGATGTGGAAGCCTTGCGCGGCGTTGTGCAGTGCGGTGGCTTTGGGAGGGGTGTAGGCGCCGTAGATATGGAGGCACGCTTGCGGCAATTGCTGGCGGATCAGGGGCCACAGGGTGTTCTTCAGCCAAAGCACCGCATCCCAGTTCGGTGCATGGCGGAAATTGCCGATGCTGAGGAAGTGGGTGCGCTCGGTAAATGTCTTGAAGGGCTGCGCAGGCGTGTCGAGCATCAGCGGGCACCAATGCAGGAGGGCAGCCGGAACCCCGAACTGCTTGGTCAGCAAGTCGATTTCTACATCGGAGATCATCAGGCTCAGGTCGCTGCGGTAGATGGCCGCCAGTTCGCGTTGAGTGATGTCGGCATTGGCCATGTGCCCATAGAGGCTGCGGCTGTCGGCGTTGAACAGGTCACTGAAGTCCTGGTCGTCGCCGGTTTTCAGGCGCTCCTTGAGCAGTTGCTGGCGGGCATCGCGCAGGCTTTGCAGGTCAGATGTTTCCAGCACGCGCACAGCATTGGGACAATGTTTTTCCACGCGCCAGCCGAACTGCTCTTCCATCATGAAACGGTCAAACAGCACGATATCCGGGGCCAGATCGGCGACAAACGTGTCGAAACTGCTGTTGTTGAGCTCGATTGCTTGCTCGGCAATGCCCAGGCTGGCCAGGTCGGCCTTGTGCTCGCCCTCGCCGGCCGGGCTGCTGAAGGTGATGTGCCAGCCCTCTGCAAGAAAGCTCTCGAGAATTTGCATCATGTGCCCGCCGGCTGCCGAGGAGCGAGGTTCGGGCCAGACATAACCGATGACAAGCACCTTGAGCGGGTTCTGTTGCATGCAAGTGTATCCTGAAGCGTAAAAAAGGCGGCCATTAGACCACAGCACCTGGCCCGCGCCCATGCAGGTTGAACTGCTACAGTTTCTTGATGGCCTCTGCTGATCACGACCCCCATCATGCAGCCTCTGATCCTTCTGTTGCGTACAGCCCTGGCACCCGACCGGCAATTGCTGCTGTTTGTGCTACGCACCGTCAGCGCTGCGCTACTGACGCTTTACCTTGCGTTCATTTTCGATTTGGATCAGCCCAAATGGGCGTTGATGACAGTGCTTATCGTCAGTATGCCGATGGCCGGAATGACGTTGCAGCGCAGTTTTGGCCAAGTGGTTGGCACAGTTGTCGGTGCGGCTGTCGCGGTGTTGATCACTGCCGTGTACGCCCAGGCGCCACTGCCGTTTTTGCTGACCCTGGCGCTGTGGCTGGGTCTGTGTACTGCTGGTGGCACGCTGTTGCGCTACACCGATTCCCAGGCCAGTGTGCTGAGTGGCTTTACGGCGGTGATCGTCGCCATGCTGGCGGTCACCGAACAGGAAAACACCCTGATGCTGGCCATCACCCGGGTGACCGAGACGTTGTTGGCGGTGGCCTGCGTGGCTGTGGTGAGCCTGTTGAGTGCACGGCCCGAAACCGTTGCCAAGGGGTACTTTGCCAAGGTCGACAGCCTGATCAAATTGATCGCCGGGCACGCCGCCGCGGTGATCCGTGGCGATGAAAGCGAAGCGCAGTTCCAGCAACGACAGTTGCAGTTGCTTAGCGAAAGCAACGCCCTGGAAGGCTTGCGCCGCCACTTGTACTTCGATGCGCCGCGCTTGCGCGAAGCGAACGACCTGGTGCAGTTGTTCGGCAATCAACTGGTATTGATGGGCTCGCGCCTGATGATCATGCACCGTCAGCGCCAGTTGCTGCTCGCGCGATGGCAGGGCGAGCTGCCGGCAGCGATTGCGCGCCTGCGTGACCAGGAGTTGCAATTGCTCGATGAACTGGCGCGTACAGGGCGCTCTTCGCCCCGTGAGCAGCGCCGGCAGCTGCGGTTGCTGAGCAGTCGATTCGAAGCTGCCGCCGACTATGCGCAAAAGGTCGAGGAGCCTTTGCCAGCTGACTTGCGGTCGCTGGCCTGGGCCTTGCGTACGGAGCAGGCCAGTGTATTGCGGCAACTGGACGACATGTTCGAGCTCGGCGATGCGATCCAGCAGGGGCGCCAAGCCAGTTGCGCTTATGCAAAGGGACATTGCGCCGCACTGTTTCTCGATTACCCGTTGGCGGCGATCAATGGCATGCGGGCGTTCCTGACGTTGCTGCTGGCCGGCGCCATCTGGATCCAGACCGGTTGGGATGGCGCGCGCGCCGGGATGGTTCTGGTGGCGGTCCTGTGTTCTTTGATGTCCTCGTTCCCGCGTCCCATGGCTGCGTGTCAGAACTATGCCCGTGGTTTTGTCCTGGCCCTGCCGGTTTCAGCGGTGTATCAGTTCCTGCTGATTCCCACGGTGGGTGATTTTGAAATGCTCGCGCTGCTGCTGCTGCCGTTTCTGTACTTGGTGGCGGTGTCCCTGGCCAGCCCCGTTACAGCCGGTATCGGCATGGGCCTGGGCTTGTCGAGCTTGTTGATGTTCGGCCCGCAGAATGTGGGGGCGTGGCAGAATTCCGCCATCCAGTGGTTTGAGTTTGCCGGTGCCTATGTGGGTTCGGTGGCCTTGTCGTTGCTGGTGTTCGCCGTGCTGTTTCCGTTCAATGGCGCGCTACGGATGCAGCGCCTGCACCAACGAGCCCGTGCCGATGTGCGTGCCTTGATCAATGCCGAACCGACCGATCAAGTGCGCTATGCCTTCGAAAGCCGCATGAGCGACCGTCTCAATACCATGACCGGGCTATTGCCGGCCGCTCCCGATCGGCTGTCGCGGGCGCGGTTCGACGCTTCTCTGTCGGCCTTTTCATTGGGTGTAGCCTTGAGCCGACTAAAAGGCCAGATGGCCGATAACCCTTTGTTGCCACCCGCCTTGCAGCGGCGCCTGGCAAGCGCGCTCGAGGATATCGCGGCGGCATTGGGCGAGCGCTCCTGCGTTGAGCCCAACACAATTCCCGCGCAGTTGCTGCAGATCGGCGAAGAGCTGCAGGCCCTGCATGAACATCCACCGCAAGAACACCGGGGCTCGTTGTGGAAGCTGTTCGAGTTACGCGTGTCGTTGATTATTGCCGCGGTCCTGCTCGAGCGCGATCAGGAATGGCAAAGCATACAGGCCGAGCAGGCACCAGGCGGGGGAGAAGCGCTCGATGCCCATTGATTTCGAAGTCGGTGGCGTCTATTTGCCACCGATTGCCCAGGCCCTGCTGTTAGCCTTGCCGTTGTTCTTTGCAGTGAGGTGGGTGCTGGCGCGCCTGGGTGTGATGCGCCTGGTCTGGCACCCGGCCTTGTTCGAGGGCGCGCTGTATGCCGTTTTGTGTGCTGCCCTGATTCTGGCACAGGGCGCCTGGAGCTGACATGGACAATAGGAAAAAGCTGCTGGCACCGTCGCTGACCATGGCTGTCGTGGTCCTGGCATTGGTGCTGGGCTGGTTTGCCTGGGAGTACTACACGCGTTCGCCATGGACGCGCGATGCACGCATCCGCGCCGATGTCGTCACGCTGTCGGCAGACGTCTCGGGCCGGATCGTCAAACTGCTGGTACATGACAACCAGCACGTGGAAAAAGGCGACCTGCTGCTGCAGATCGACCCCGAGCGCTATGAGTTGGCAGTGCTGCGTGCCCGGCGCGCCGTGGAAGTGGCGCGTGCCAGCCTTGGCCAGTCGAACGCGGCCATCGTGTCCGTCCAGGCCGAGTTGCGCCAGCGGCGCAGCGAAGAAAGCCGGCGCATTCGCCTGAAGCAGACCTCCGCCATTTCCAACGAAGAATGGGAGAAAGCCAACACTGACGTTGCCATCGCCGAGGCGCAGTTGTTGCGCGAACAAGCCAACCTGGGGTTGGCCCAGGCCAATGTGGAGTTGGCCCAGGCCGCACTGTCCCAGGCCGAACTGGACCTGCAGCGCACCCACGTGCAGGCCCAGGTCACGGGGTATGTGACCAACCTGCTGACCCGCCAAGGGGACTACGCCATGGCCGGCAATGCCTTGCTGGCGCTGGTGGACAGCACTAGCTTCTATGTCAGCGGCTACTTCGAGGAAACCAAGCTGCCGCGGATCCACGAGGGGGATCGGGTCAAGATCCAGCTTATGAGCGGTGAACGCCTGGAAGGCGTGGTGGAAAGTATCGCCTTTGCCATCAGCGACCGGGAAAACCTGCCGGGCCTGCGTATGCTGGCCAACATCAACCCCAGTTACACCTGGGTCAAGTTGGCCCAGCGGGTACCGGTCAGGATCCGCCTGGATAGCCAGGATGCCGAGCGGTTACGCCTGCGTGCCGGTACCTCCGCCACCGTAACCGTTGTGGACGACGACTGACGTGCGGTGCAGCGTGTACTTGTTCTTGCCACTGTGCTTGGAGGTGTACAGGGCGGCGTCTGCCTTGATCAGGGCACTGGTCAGGGTGTCATCGGTTTCGATATGGGTCAGGCCGATACTGACGGTCACCGGATATTGCGCAGGATCGGTGCGTACCCGCAGGCACAGGGCCGCGATGCGGCATTCGGCTTCTTGCTGGGGCAGCCCCCACAGGTAGATCGCAAATTCTTCACCGCCCAGGCGAGCGAATTCGAATTCGGGCATCGCCGCCTTGATATTACCGGCGACGCGCTTGAGCACGATGTCACCGACGTCATGGCCGAAGGTGTCGTTGACCTTCTTGAAGTTGTCGATATCGATCATGGCCAGGTAGTGGTCGTGCGCCTCGGCCGCCTTTTTGATCTGTGTGCCTGCCGTGGTCATGAATGAGCGCCGATTGGGGATCTCGGTCAGGGCGTCGAGGTAGGCTTGGTCCAACAACAACCTGGCCATGCAGAAGTTGTGCAGTTTTGCTTGGCGCATGGTGAGGTAGCTGTAGATGATCAAGCCTGTGAGAAAGGTGATGTAGCTGATGGCCATGGTGCCACCGAACTCCCACATATCGATATCTGCGGTGTAAAAGGGGTTGAGGATGGCCCAGGTGACGACCAGTGCGGTGAAGAATGACCAGCGCCGCAGGGGCAATACCGAGGCACTGTAGAGGATGGTAGAGGCGGCGAGGGTCAGCCATGTGGGGCGCAATGCTTCATCGACCCCATCGACGATCAGGCTGATCGACAGGGACATGAGGCCGACGAAGGCCACATTGAGCAGGTGAAAGTGGTGCGCCTTGCCAATCACCTTTACGCCGATAATGCACAGCACCATCGCACTGATCACGATGACAGACTTGTAGGTAAAGCCCTGGCCACCCTGGAAGCTCACGATCAGGTCGAACAGGGTCCAGATACCGGCGCTGGCGCAATACACCAGCATGGTGAACGTGCGCAGCCGTTCGAACTCGTATTGCCAGAATTCCTTGAGCACGGCCGGTGGAACCGTGTCTTCGTTAACTTGCGCTTCGATGGTCTTGAGCATGTGGGGTCTTATGGGTGTCGATGTGCGATTCTGGTCAGAGATTAGACGTTTTCAGCACCCGGCGTTGGTTGTTCAGCAACAGCCGTCCCCAAGGCCGGTAGCGCAATTCGAACACTGCTACGCGATGGCAACCGCCAGCGGTGGACGGCTCGGCAGGCTCCGCGCGAAACGGTTGGTCGTGGGCGCTGGTCTGGCGAAACGCTTCGTGGATGATGCCTATCGTGCAGGGCAGGGCGGCGGCGTAGCTATCACGCACCAGGGGCGGTAGCCGCCCGGTGCCGGCACCGTCCTGCCACCACACCTGGATGCCCAGGCCGGCCAACTCGGCCAGCCATTGGCCTTGTACTGCCGGCGACAGCTTGCCGGCACTGAAGGCGCTGATGTGCAGCGGTGCATCGAGTTGCGCGGTAAACGACTTCAGCTGGCGCTGTAGTTCTGCACGGCGGCCGGCGTCCTGGAAATGCAGGTCATCCAGCTCCATGGGCAGGTACCAGCCTTCGACGGGCAGCTTCCAGTGCTGGCGCAATTGCCGTTGCTGCGCCAGCGCCTGGCCCAGTTGCGTCGCCCAGTAGTTGGCAAGGCCGGCGCTGTCGAGCTGGTCGATACGCTGGTAGTACGCCGCATCCAGGCTCAGCCCGAGCACCAGCTTCAAGCCCTGTTCTTGGGCCAGGCGCAGGGTTTGTGCCAACCAGCCATTGGCGCCGCCAAAAGTCTGGTCGCCATAGGCAGTCCATTGCACGATCAATGTTTGTGCGCCTTGCCTGGCACTTGCCTGCCAAATTTGCCGCCATTGCGCCGGGCTCACTTGTGCGTCGCTGTTGAGGGGCTGGTAGATGATCCGTGTATCGGCGCAGGCCATTTGAGCGCCGCTCAGCAGCAGGCACGCCAGCAGCAGCAAAGTGCGCATCAGAAGTTCAACTCCACGCCAAGCAACACGCCGTTGGCCCCTTCATACAGGTTGCCGCCGAGGGATTGCTGGTATTCGCTACGTACCGTCAAGTGGCCGCGGTAGGCGTTGTAGCGGTCGTCATGGAACCACCATTGCCAGCGCACACCGATGCCGGCGCGCAAGTCCTGGCGCCAGTCATTGCTCGGGTCCTGGCTTGCGAATTCGGCGAAACCGTAGGGCATCAGGGTTTGCGGTGAGTTGACCGGCAATTTCCAGGTATGGCCCTGCTGGTAACGGGACAGCCAGGCATGATCGCCGGCGCGGGTCCACCAGGCTGCATCGAGGTAAAGAAAGCGCTCGTTCCACTGGCTTTCGTCGATGCGCCAGTCGTCACGGTAATCGCCTTGGTCGAAGTACGATGCTGTTGCGCGCAGCAGCAAGTCATTACTGCTT
Source organism: uncultured Pseudomonas sp. (assembly GCA_964453495.1). GTDB lineage: Bacteria > Pseudomonadota > Gammaproteobacteria > Pseudomonadales > Pseudomonadaceae > Aquipseudomonas. Next base: position 13,213 of record CAYVPI010000009.1, read on the forward strand.
TGGCCGTGGTTGCGCAAGTCGTCGTAACCGTCCTGGACCTTGCTGGGGTTGAGCATTTCACCCAGGCTCAAGCTGTCATAGTCCTCGTCGCTGAGCTCGCGCTGGTGGTAGAACTCGCTATAGAGGTTCAGGTTGGAGGTACCGAGCGGCTTGTAGCGCAGGCCGACGCCGGTACCGAGAAACTGCCCGTACGAGTAGCGTCCCTGGCCGCCGAGCAGTGCCCGGGCGTAGACGGAAAGGGTGCGGCCATCACGGCTCGGTTCGTCACCCAGGGCGTGGTCCCACATGGCGATCTGCACGTTTTGCGACTGTGCCCGGCGTTCCTGATTCTGGGTGCCGTTGCCCAGGAAGTTGTCGTTGGTCGAGACGCCGGCTGGCGACCAGGTACTGGCCAGGGTGCGGCTGTCGCGCCGGGACAAGGCCTCATGGGCTCGACGCTGGCGGTACTTGCGAGCCTCGAGACTGCCGTACTCGTCGCCGCCATCGGCCACGTGTTCTTCCACATCGAGTACCCGGCGCAGTTCCTTTCGTGCAGCAGCGCTGTCTTCGGCTTCGGCGTAGCGCCAGGCGAGGGTTTCGCCGAGGCGGTAGTCTTCCGGGAAGGCGGCAGTGGCCTGTTGCAGGTAAGGGATCGACTGACGCCGTACTTCAGGCGTTTCGGCGCCGGCCAGGCGCATGCCATAGTCGGCGCGGTAGCGTGGCTGGGCGGGGTCCAGGCGCATGGCCTCGGCAAGCCAGGCAGTACTTTGGGCCGTGTCGCCGACAGCCTGGGCGGTGAGCGAGGCGGCGTAGTAGTGGTCGGCCCGTGGCTGATGTTGCAGGGCTTGGCGTTGCCGTTCCAGGGCCAGTGTGGGGTTGTTCTGTTGCTGGGCGATGGCGGCGCCCAGTGCCCAATCGTCGGCGCTGGTGTGCGGTACTTTTTGCCAGTGCTGTTCGGCCCTGGCCGGGTCCTGGGCGTTCAGGGCGCTGCGGGCCGCTGTCAGGCGGGCATTATGGGTCCACTGGTCATCACTGAGACTGTTCCAGATGCGCTGGGCAGCCACCGGGTCGCCCGCCGCATCCAGCGCATAGGCCAACGGTATACGGCTGCCATGGTCGCCCCGGCGTTCGGCGGCCTGGTAGTAGGCCACGGCCTGGCCCGGGTTGTCTGGCATCGAACAGCGTCCCAGCGCGCGCAATTGGCCTACTTCCACCGGCTGTGGGCCAGTGGCCCGGCGCACTACGTCGCAATGGCCGGTTTCTGCCAGGCGCCCGAGCAACTGAGCGCGGCTGGCCGGGTCGACGTGGTTTACCAGTGCGCCCATACGCGTTACGTCGACTGGGCCACCTTCGACGATATAGGCGCCGGCCAGGCGTTGCAGCAATGGGCCCGACAGACGCCCCTGATGGCGGTCGTAGGCCTGTTCGAGCAGTTGCCGGCTGCGAGTCTGCTCACCGTTTTGCAGCATCAGGTAGGTGGCCTGGTCGAGCGAGGCCTGACTGCCGGTCTGGCGGTAGTGGCGCTCCCATAGGTCCGCCGCTTCGCGCGTGCGCCCGGCGGCCTGGAGCAGCTCGGCGCGCTTTTTGGTCACTACCGGAGTCTGCGGTTGTTGCGCAAGGTAGGCCTGTAACTGTTTGGGGTTGCCCTGTTGCTGCAGGGCATCAAGCAGGCGTTCGCGCCGGGCGGTATCCCAAGGCTCGGGAAGGCGCTGGCTTTGCAGCAGGTCTGTTGCCTGCAGGCGCTGGGCCAGGACCAGCCAGGCTTGTGGATCGTCGCTCGCGCGGCAGCCGTGCAACTGCTCGAGGGCGGCTTGCGGGTCACGTCGCGACAGCCAGTCCACCGTTTCAAGGCAAGGTCGTTTCAGCTCGTTGCTCAATTGCTGTACGAGTTGGGGCTCATTGCTTTCGCGGGCCAATTCCCATAGTTGTTGGCGTTGTTCGGTTTGCGCGAGCTCCTGGGCCGGTAACGATTGCAGCCAGCGTTGGGCCTGGTCGGTATGGCCCATGGCAACGGCGCGGTTGGCCATCGCCAGGCGGGCCTGGTTGGCAGCGTGGGGCGAGGGCGCCTGATCGAGCAAGGCGCGCAGGGCGTCCTCGTCCATGCGCTGCACGTAGGCATTGGCCAGGCGCTGCCAGTCCTTGGCCGGCAGTTGGCCGCGCGCTGCCAGGGGGGCCAGTTGCTCGATGGTGGCGTTCCAGTCGCGCAGCTGCTCGGCCCAGTTGGCGCGGGCCAGGCGCAAGATGTTTTCGTCGCCCTTGGGTTGAACCTCGTTGAGCCAGCTAAGTGCCCGGCCGGCACCACCGAACTTGGCCAGGCTGAGGCTGTAGGCCTGCCACAGGCGCACGCGCTGGCTGCCATCGCTTTGCGCCATCCATAGTTCCACCTGGGTCGGCCCCGGCGGGTCCTGGGCGATCCAGGTCAGGCGCAGTTCGAGCAGGGCTTTGCTGTATTCGCGGCTTTTGCCCAAAGGTTCTGCGGCTTGCATGGCGTCGCGGTAGCGCCGTTGCCTGGCCAAGGCCTGCACCAGCAAGGCGCGCGCTTCGTCGTTGCCCGGCACTCGCTCAAGTAAATGCCGGGTCAGGCGTTCGACTTCCTTCCAGTTTTGCTTTTTTGCTTCGCGGTAGCTGCGGTCCATATAGGGGTAGCTGCGAAAGCGCTCGAAATCGCTGAGGTTGTCGGCCAATACCGTGGTACAGCCCAGGGCCAGCAGCAGGCTGCCAACGATCAGGGAAGGGTGCTTGTTCATGCCACCTCCCGCGCAATGCGATAGGCCACATGCTGTTCTTCGGCTTGTTCCTGCAAGGCTTCCTGCAGGATCTGCTCGGTGATCATGCCGCGCTCGATCAGGTGTTCACCGAGTGACATACGGTCGGCATCGAAATCGATCAGCGCCTGGTTGAACAGGCTGGTAGGCACCAGGCCACGGGCCTGCAGCAAACTTCCCAGCAAGACCTGATGGTGGCTGATGCGTTCGATCAATCCGGCATCCTCCTGATGCGCCTCCAATACCGCCAGCATATGCCGGGTTTCCTCATTCTGCCGTGTGCTTGGGTACCAATAACGCAGGCCCAGGGTGACCCGCCCCTGAGGCGCCAGGCGGCAGCGTACCGGGCGTTTGAGCTGACGGCTGATGGCACCGAGCGACACCTGGCTGACCTGGCTCTCGCAGGCCAGCACTAACGTCTGGCCTTCTTCGGCCACCGGCAGTACGGCATAGTGCAACGCCATACGCCGGGGCACCTGCTCGATCAGGTGACGGTCGAGGCTGAAGGGGTTCAGCGGTGCCCATTCCATATCCAATTGTTCGGCCAGCACTTGCACCAGCTGTTCGCTGTCGATGAAGCCCTGCAGCAGCAGCTTGCGGCCCAGATGACCGGGAATCGGGCGGGTGATGGCCGTTTGCAGTTGCGCTTCGCTGATCTGGCCTTTGGCGATCAGGCGCTGCCCCAGAGGCACGCGCTCGGGCGTGGCCAGGGCAGGAAACTCATGGGTTGTCTTGTCCCAGGCGACACGCCGCGAGTCGCCCATTTCCATGACCTGACGCAGGGCTCGCACGTTGGCAAAAAAGTTGACGAAGTTGCTCCACATCATCCGCGGTGCCGACAACAGGCCTTCGACGATGCCGTAGTAACGGGTCACGAACCACCCACGCTGGAACAACCGGTTGATCAGCAGAAAGCCGTTGAGCCACAGCAGCGTCGAAAGCAGTACGCTGTCGGACAGGATCGAGGGGAAACGCCAGGCACCGGGTGAAATGACGGTAATCAGCCACATGGCCAGCAACACCAGGAACAACAGGTTGACCAGGAAACTGAGCATGTAGGCAATCAGCCCCCGGCGGTCGCGCCAGAGGAAGTAGTTGAGCAGGCCCTTGCTGCTCCAGCCAAGGTTAGTGGTGCCCTGGAACACGATGCCGACGATCCAGCGCGACTTTTGCCGGATGGCATGCTGCCAGTCGCGGGGGAAGTGTTCGCGCACGCAGATGACCTGGGCGAATTCCTTGCTCATCCCCCAACTCCAGTCACGGGCCAGTGCCAGTTGCGGGTCGCTGATCGAGTAACGGGCAAAAATGCATTTCATGCCTTTTTGTTTGAGGCGAAAGCCGATGTCGTAGTCTTCGGTAAGGCTTTGTACGTCGAAGGCGATGCCGTCGCCATCCTCGAGCAGGGCGCTGATGGCGCGTCGGCTGAAGCAGGTGCCGACCCCGGCGCTGGGCACCTGGCCGGTCAGCGCTTCACGCACGATCACGTCCTTGCCGTGGTTTTCCGCGAACTCGTCGACATAATGGCCGGCAGTAAAGCCACGCCACTCGGGGGCGAAGGGGTAGACCGGGATCTGGATCAGGTCCTTGGCCGGCAACAGGTAGTTGAACAGGCGCAGTTCCATGGGCGAGATGACGTCTTCGGCGTCGTGCAGGATGAAGCCGGCAAATTCGATCTTGGCATTGGCTTCGAATCGCAGGATGGCGTCGATCACATTATTCAGGCAGTCGGCCTTGCTGGTAGGGCCGGGACGTGCGCAGACCACCTTGTGCACGTTGGGATAGTGTTGGCAAACCGCGTCCACGTCGGCCTGGGTCTGCGGGTCGTTGGGGTAGGTGCCGACAAATATCTGATAGTTCTCATAGTCCAGGGTCGAGGCGGCCAGGCGGGCCATCTCACCCACCACGCCTACCTCGTTCCAGGCCGGGACCATGATGGCCAGCGGTTTTTCCTTGCTTTCATACAAGCGCTTCTCATCGGCGCGTTCATGTTTGTCATAGATGCGAAAGCGCCGGATCAGCTTACGGCTCCAATACACCAGGTCGATGAACAGGTCGTCCAGCCCCAGCAGGAACATCAGGCTGGCGAGCCCTATCGCCAGCAGTTTCAGACCAAATAGCAGATACGTGAGGAAATCGACAAAGCCAAGACTCATACGGCTTCACGCCCTGTATTGGCGATGAGCCAATTGTTCAGGCACTCGGCGATTTTCTCGCTGGCATGGCCGTCGCCGAATGGGGTGAACACGCGGCTCATGTACTTGTAGGTCTGCGGGTCGTCGAGCAGTTGGCTGGTTTCCTTGACGATGCGCTCGGTTTGCGTGCCCACCAGCTTCACCGTGCCACCCTCCAGGGCCGAAGGCCGCTCGGTGACCTTGCGCAGCACCAGCAGCGGTTTGCCTAGCGCAGGGGCTTCTTCCTGTATGCCGCCTGAATCGGTCAGGATCAGGTAGGCGCGGTCCATCAGCCAGACAAAGTGCTGGTAGTCCTGTGGGGCTATCAGGTGAATATTGTCCCGGTTCGACAGCAGGGGGTAAACCGCCTTCTGCACCTGCGGATTGAGGTGCACCGGGTAGACGAACTGCACATCGGGGTAGCGCAGCGCCAACTCGGCCAGGGCCAGGCAGATGCGCTCGAAACCGGGGCCGAAGTTCTCCCGGCGATGGCCGGTAATCAGCACCATGCGCTGGCGAGCCTGCTGCTTGTCGACCACCAGCGATGCCAGTGGCGAATCCGGTGCCGGGTGCCATTGGCTCTTATTCAGGTGTTCGCGCATCCACAGCAGGGCATCGATGACGGTATTGCCGGTCACTTCCATGTTTTCCAATGGCACGCCTTCGCGCAGCAGGTTGTCGCGGGCCTTGTTGGTGGGGGGGAAGTGCAGGTCGGCGATGACGCCGGTCAGGCGCCGGTTGGCCTCTTCCGGCCATGGTGCTTTAAGGTTACCGGTACGTAGCCCGGCTTCGACATGGGCAACGGGGATTTGCCGGTAAAAGGCAGCGAGGGCGGCAATGAAGCTGGTTGTAGTGTCGCCGTGCACCAGGACGATATCCGGCTGGTTGCGATCGTAGCTGTCGTCCAGCTGGCCCAGCAGTTGTTCCGACAGGCTGTTGAGCGTCTGGCCCTGGGTCATGACCTGCAGGTCTTCATCTACGCTCAGGCCGAAGGCGGTCAGGACCTGCTCGAGCATCTCGCGGTGTTGACCGGTCGAACAGATCATCAGGTCAATGTCCGGCCATTCGCGCAGCACCCGTGCCAGGGGGGCCATCTTGATCGCTTCGGGGCGAGTGCCGAAGACCATCATCACTTTGAAGGGCATCGTATTCTCCTCATGTCCTTGCAGGAGCTGCCGCGAGTTGCCAGGCCACAAGCCGGTGGAGCATCCATGCGATCGAATTGCGGCCCTGGTTTTTTTCTTACCTTTTTCTCGCGCCAATCCTACTGTTGTAGGAGTTAAATCAAAGCAGTGGAACCGGTGGTTGTCCATGTTGCAGGCCAGACTGGCTTGCAAGAGAGGGCCAGTGTTGGGCGCCTAGGCCTGGATTTGTTCGTCGAGCCAGGCGAGAAATTCACGAATCGGCGACATGCGCTCGCGCCCCGGCACACAGACAGCCTGGTAATGCGCCGCGGGGATGCGAATGTCAGGGCGATAGGCTTGCAGCAGGCCACGAGCAACACTGTCGGCCACCAGCACATCGCTGGCCAGGACCAGGCCGTGACCGGCGATGGCTGCCTGCAGGGCATAGTGCTCATCGTCAAACTCGCGTAGCCGTGCCCGGTCGAGCCAGTCCTCGACCCCGGCCAAGGCGCACCAGCTGGGCCAATCGATGGCAGCGCTGCTGGGTGAATGCCAGGGCAGGTTGATCAGCTCCAGGCCTTCGCCGTCTTGTGGTGGGTGCCAGTCGGGCGGGGCGAAGGCAGCAAAATGCTCGGGCAGTAGTTCATGTTGGTAGAGCGCAGGGTCTGCCTTGAACTGGGCACGCAGGGCCAAATCGACCGTGTTGTCGCGCATCAGGTCGATCAGGCTGTTGCTGGTTTCGACCCGCACGTGCAAGTGCGGGTAGCGGCGGTAGAAACCGCTGAGGCGCGGTATCAGCCACAGGCTGGCAAAAGCGGGGGTGGTGGTGAGGGTGAGGCTGCGCGGGTCGCAATCGGGCTTGAAAGCGTCGAGGCTGCGGTGCATTTCACGTAAGCTTGCGTGTACTTGATGGTACAGGCGTTCGCCGTTGGGGCTTAGCAATACGCCTTGGCCGGTGCGTTCGAACAGCAGCACGCCGAGCCACTCTTCGAGGGTCTTGATCTGGTGCGATACCGCGGCCGGTGTGACTGCCAGTTCATCGGCCGCAGCCTTGAAGCCACCCAGGCGGGCAGCGGACTCGAACGCGCGCAGGGCGGTCAGTGGCAGCTTGGCGAACACGGGGTTATTCCAGTTGAGCGTGGCTCAATTTATCTCAATTGTGGGGGCGTCTCAATCTGCCTACCGTGGCTTGAACGATGTGAACGGCAGGAGATTGGCCATGCAAGGGGTTGCTCGAAAAGTTGTGCAGGCGGTGCTGTATGAGGTTATCGGGGCTGCTTTTGTGGCGCCGGCGTTGTCGCTTGCCTATGACCAGGGTATTGGTTATTCGACGTTGTTGTCGTTGGTTATTTCGGCGGTGGCGCTGAGTTGGAACATGCTGTTCAACCTGGCGTTCGAGTATTGGGAGTCGAGGCAGGTTTGCCGTGCTCGGACGCTGGGGCGGCGTGTTTTGCATGCGTTGGGGTTTGAAGGTGGGTTGGTGGTTATTCTGGTGCCGTTGATTGCCAATTGGTTGCATATTGGCTGGTGGACGGCACTGATGACGGATGTGGCGTTGTTTGTGTTTTTCTTCTTTTATGCGTTTGTGTTTCAGTGGGGGTTTGATCGGGTGTTTGATGTGCCGGATTCGGCGCGGGAGGTTGCCACCGAGGGCTTGTAGCCTATGGTTTGTGGGCATATCCGTTTTTTAGGGTGATGCTACTGGCGGAACCGCCAGTAGCAACACCGAGCGAATGGATAATCCCACCAACCCACCAACCCACCAACCCCACGAATCAAACCGTACGCCGCCCCTGACGCACCAGATGCTTGACCCCCTCCAGCACCAACACCAACACCGCCAGCCAGATCGGTAAATAAGTCAGCCACTGGTCCGCCGCAATACTCTCCCCCAACAACAACGCCACCGCCACCAACAACACCGGCTCCACATAACTCAACAACCCAAACAAACTGAACGCCAGCAAACGGCTGGCCAACAGATAACTGATCAACGCCAGGGCACTGATCACCCCCAACCCCGGAATCAACAAATACAGCACCGGATGCTCAACCATGTCGGCCGACGAAAGCGGCCCCTTGACCACAAACCAGATAGCCGCGGGCAACATCAGACACATATCGGCCCACATCCCACCCAAGTTGTCAGTGCGCAGCTTACGGCGCAGGACGAAATACACCGGATAACCACAGGCGACAACCATCGTCTCCCAGGCAAAACTGCCGTGGCGGTAGAACTCATGGCCGACCCCAACCGTAGCGCAAACCACCGCCAGTGTTTGCAAGCGCGACAGGCGCTCGGCGAAGACCAGGCGCCCGGTCAGCACCATCGTCAAAGGCAACAGGAAGTAACCCAAAGAGACCTCAAGGCTACGCCCGTGCAATGGCGCCCACAGAAACAACCAGAGCTGCACGGCAAATATGCTCGAAGACGCCAGCAGCCCAATCAACAACCAGGGCGTGCGGACGATGCGCCTGAGCAGGCCAGTTGCCTGTGGCCATTCTCCGGTCAACAGCAGAAATACCGTCACGCAGGGAAGTGTCAACAGCATGCGCCAACCGAAAATCTCTTCTCCGTTCAAAGGCGGCAACAGCGAGGTATAGAAGTACATCACGGCGAACAGTACAGATGCCGTGACGGAAAGTAAGATGCCTTTGGACAAGAGAGCCTCGCAACGCGGATTGGGACAAATCGATAACCTGGCCATAATCGCAAGCCCGTGCATTGCAAGCAAATTGCGTGTACGCAGGGTCAGGACATTTACGGGCGCTGGCGCACTTTGGAAATGAATTCATCCACCGGCATGGGGCGGGCGAACAGGTAGCCCTGCAAAAAATCGACCTGCTTGGCCGTCAGGTAGTCACGTTGCGCCTGGGTTTCAACGCCTTCGGCGACCACCCCCAGTTCAAGCTTTGCCGAAAGCTCGATGATGCTGTCCAGTATATGGAGCGACAGGGCATTGGAACCGATCATGGAGACAAAGCTCTTGTCGATTTTCAGGTAATCGACTTTGAACGCCTGCAGGTAAGCCAGGCTGGAGTGGCCGGTGCCGAAGTCGTCGATGGCAATCATTACGCCCAGGCCACGCAGGTCTTCGAACAACTGCTGGGTGGTGGCGGTGGGCTGAACCAGTTCTCGTTCGGTCAACTCCAGCACCAGGGTGATGCGGCCCGGCGGGAAGGCGGCAAGGAACGTCCGGCAATCATCGAGCAGGGCAGGGTCCTGGCAATGATCGGCGCAGATGTTGATGCCAATATGAAAGCCGTCGGTGAAGCAGTCGGCATGGGGGGCCAGTTGCCGGGCGAGCTGGTTGAGCAGCGACCGGGTCATGGGCACGATCAGGCCGCAGTGTTCGGCCGTTGGGATGAACAGGTCCGGGGGGACCAGCCCTTCACGGGGGTGGCGCCAGCGCATCAGCACTTCGACCCCCGCCCAACGGCCGTCATCACCCTTTACCACCGGCTGGAAATAGGGGATGAACTCACGAGCGTCCAGCGCTCGTTGCAACTCCAATCGGGGCGAAATACTGCGCCTGAGCATCCAGCGGCAACCGATGCCGGCGAGTACGCCGAGAAACAGTAGCAGACCGAACACTGGCGGGTAGAGCGATGCCATCAGGTTCCACGGCTCGTGCTGCGGGTAGCCGGTGTGGATAGTGTAGGCGTAGCGCGTCGATTCCAGTTGGGTCGGTGCCACGGCAAAGTCCGGCACAGGCATTGAATGCACACGGCCATCCGGTGCCAGCCAGGAAGGGCCGATTTGCATGGCGAGGAAGGTTTGCCCGCCGATCATACGCAGTGCGTTGGCCAGGTGAAAGCCGTCCAGGGTCACCACCGCGCCCCGTTTGCCATCGGCAAGTCGATAAGACAACAAGGCGTGCCCCGGTGTCACGGGGTTGCCGTCCATCAACCAGAGTTTGCCATCGACGTAATTGGCCGGGTCTACTGGCCAGGTGAAGCTACCGAACAGCGAGCTGCAGTACAGTGTGTTGTCCAGCATCAGGCTGGTCGTACGCACAAAAGGCCGGTGTACCACTTCTTCACGCAGTGCCATTTGCACCTTATCGCAGTCCGAGCCTGCCAACGGCATGAGGCTTTGTGCCGAGAAGGCAACGTTGTCGAGCATCAGGTCGAATTGCGCAACGGCTTCATTGGCGGTGCGCCGGGCTTCGAGCTTCAGGTCGTGTTCGGCTTGCCAATGGATGATAAACACGCCCAATAGTACGGGCAGCGAGCCGACCATTAAGGGAAGCAGCTTGCGCATCACGCTGTGGCGCGATCGCTTATGGGTCAGTGGCATGCAACTGCACCGTTGCTCAAATCAATGGAAGCAATAGAGCAGGGCACTGCAACCGTTGGCCGGGTCCTTGGCATGAGGGTTCCTGGTCAGGAAAATGGAGCTTTTATCATAGCTGCTGCGTCGAAATAGAAAGCCGATCTCCCTGGAGGTCAATAAAAAGCGGACAAAGGCTTTTACGCAATGTAGAATCGACTTACGCATACAATAATAAGGTCGTCATCTGGGGACGACCAGCCTGCAGAGAGTGGGTCCATATGAAGCATCACGGCTTTAAACTGATCTATGGTGACTTTCTCTCGCGCAGTGTGAGGGGTATCTCCTGCGCGCCACCTGTTTCCTCGGCATCGATAGCAACTAACGACCGTTAATTCTAGAAATGATGAGGCGCCGAAAATGGCTGATATCTTCGAAAACCCAATGGGCCTGATGGGCTTTGAATTCATCGAGTTCGCATCACCCACCCCCAATACCCTGGAGCCGATCTTCAAGATCATGGGCTTCACCCATGTTGCCACGCACCGCTCCAAAGACGTGCAGCTGTATCGCCAGGGCAGCATCAACCTGATTCTCAACAACGAACCCCACAGCGCAGCGTCCTACTTTGCCGCCGAGCATGGTCCGTCGGTATGCGGTATGGCCTTTCGCGTGAAAAACGCCCAGCAGGCTTACGCCCGTGCACTGGAACTGGGTGCCCAGCCCATCGAGATCCCTACCGGGCCGATGGAGTTGCGCCTGCCGGCCATCAAGGGCATCGGCGGCGCGCCCTTGTACCTGATCGATCGTTATGGCGAAGGCAATTCGATTTACGATATCGACTTCAACTTCCACGAAGGTGTCGATCGTCATCCGCAAGGTGCCGGCCTTAAAATCATCGACCACCTGACCCACAACGTCTATCGCGGGCGCATGGCTTACTGGGCCGGCTTCTACGAGAAGTTGTTCAACTTCCGTGAAATCCGTTATTTCGACATCAAGGGCGAGTACACGGGGTTGACTTCCAAGGCCATGACCGCACCGGACGGCATGATCCGCATTCCGCTCAACGAAGAGTCGTCCAAAGGCGCCGGGCAGATCGAAGAGTTCCTGATGCAGTTCAATGGCGAGGGCATCCAGCATGTGGCGTTCCTCACCGACGACCTGATCAAGACCTGGGATGCGCTCAAGCAGATTGGCATGCGCTTCATGACCGCCCCCCCGGAAACCTACTACGAAATGCTTGAAGGCCGCTTGCCAGGGCATGGCGAGCCTGTGGGCGAGCTGCAGACACGCGGGATCCTGCTCGATGGCTCCTCGGATGCCAACGACAAGCGCCTGCTGCTGCAGATTTTCTCGGAGACCTTGATGGGGCCGGTATTCTTCGAGTTCATCCAGCGCAAGGGTGATGATGGCTTCGGAGAGGGCAATTTCAAGGCGTTGTTCGAGTCGATCGAGCGTGACCAGGTACGCCGAGGTGTGCTCGCTGCTGAGTAATCATGGCTCAAAGCCCATGGCCATCGCACTGTTATCCGATGGCCATGGGGTTTTCAAGTGCGCGCCAGCATCGCGCGCGGAGGGCTTCGCATCAATCCATACACGACGCCTCCGGTCAGCAGGCCGACCAGTAACAGCCCATTGGATGCTGTTATGACGTGGCGCTTGAATTGCTGCCCGTGCATGCCGTCGGGGAATCCGCCATGCACGGCGAACCCGTAGAGTTGCGATTCCACCCGGCTATGAAACTCTTCATGTTCCGGGCCCTTGTTTGCGCCGACGTGACCATTGCTTTGCAAAAATGCCTGGCCTATTTCCAGGGTCAAGGAGGCATCGCTCTTAATGGTGGCGAGCTTGGTTTGCAATGTATTGCCCTCGATCAGCGAAATCACGCCATGAGGGTGCTTGTAAGTGCGGTAGTACAAGATTGCGCGTTCGGGGGTAATTTCATTGCCCGCGCTTAACCAAAGCGTGCGGTTGAAAAAGTTTCCGGGGTTTATTGGCACGTCCGCTTCGCCAAGAAGGGAGTTGCAGTAGGCAGTGTTGTTCGTCAAGAGCAATAGCGAACGCAGGTTTTCCAGCGTAATGGCCTTCTCACGCAATATGGGCAATACGGAGAGGCAGTCCTTGCCTGCTATGGACATCAATGCGTTATTTTCTGCTGCAACCTCGCCTATTGCCTTTTCGATAAGGGCAAGGCCCTGATGGGCGGCGTTTAGCGCATCACTTTCAAGTTTCAGGTACAGGTGCGCTTTGATCACCAGCAGGCCAGCAGCCACGGGGCTTAGCCCGACGAGTACGGCGACGATCAAGTTGCGCAGCCGAAGACGGCGCTCTGTCTTATCGTAAGTCATAGGAATCCTTTCCAGTTGTGGGAGGCAAGCACCAGTGCTCAGCGTCCGACTTCGAGCTTAAAGGTCCGCAGCGCTGGCTGGTTGGGAAGGGGCGTCTGATGTGTAAGCATCATCCGTAAGTCTTTTCTCACAAGTGCGCGACAAAAAAGCTCAGCCTCAAAGGATGCCGGCAAGTTTGCGATCTGCTAGCTTCTGTAAAACAGGCGAGGGAAGGATCCATTATGAGCACAGATCGATTCATGCAGGCTGCTATCGAAGAAGCGCGCCTGGGCTTGGCCGAAGGCGGTATCCCCATCGGCTCGGTGATTGTCCACAACGGCAAGATCATTGGCCGCGGCCATAACCGTCGCGTGCAACAAGGCAGTGCCATTCTCCACGGTGAAATGGATGCCTTGGAGAATGCCGGGCGCCAGCCAGCTTCGGTCTATCGCGAGGCCACCCTGTATACGACCCTATCCCCCTGCCCGATGTGCAGTGGCGCCATCTTGTTGTATGGCATACGCAAAATAGTGATTGCCGAGAACCAAACGTTTATGGGCGAAGAGGCCTTGCTCCGCGAGCGTGGGGTCGAGCTTGAAGTGCTGAAACACAAAGAATGCATCAAGATGATGGAGGCATTTATTGCAGACAAGCCTGAACTGTGGAACGAGGACATTGGTGAATAGTCCGAATGCCAATCGTAACCGCATCAAGGCCTGCCTATGTTCATAAAACATACTGATGCCTTCCCCTTCGACAAGGGCGGGATGAGTGAAAAGGTCCGTCATTTCGATTGGAGCCAGACCAGCCTGGGGCCGCTGCATGACTGGCCGACATCGTTGCGCATTGCCGTCGATACCCTGCTGGCCTCCAAGTTTCCGGCCTGCCTGGTGTGGGGGGCGGACCTCATCACGATCTACAACGACGCGTTCAGGCCATTATTGGGTGCCAAGCCCGAATCCCTCGGCAAGAAGCTCGATGACGTCTGGAGCGAGGCCTGGGAGCATATAGGCCAGTTCGTGTTCCGCGCCTTCAGCGGCGAGGCGACGTTCATCGAGAACTTCCCGCTTATGGTCAACCGCCATGGCAGCATGGAACAGGCCTACTTCACCTTTTGTTATAGCCCGGTGCGTAACGAAAGCGGCGCGGTGGCGGGCTTTCTCGACACGGTGGTGGAAACCACCGACACCGTGATCACGCAGGAAAAGCTGCGCGAGCAGGCGGCCACCTTCGAACGCCTGGTGATCGAACGTACCGCCGACCGCAATCGCTTTTGGCAATTGTCTTCGGACGTGATGCTGGTGACGCGGCCAGACCTGACTGTCTGCTCGGCCAACCCTGCGTGGCAGACGCTGCTGGGGTGGGAGTCCGAGCAGATGCAGGATATGCAGATTCTCGAGTACGTACACCCCGAAGATCATGAACTGGTGCATTCGGCGGTACGGGTGATGGAGACCGGTGAGCGGGTCCAGAACATCGAATGCCGAGTGCTTGGCAGTGACGGCCACTATCGGTGGATCAACTGGGCTGCAGTGCCTGCCGACGGCTTCTACAACGCGGTCGGGCGGGACGTCACCGCCCAGCACGAGCACGCCGAAGCCTTGCGCCAGGCCGAGGAGTTGCTGCGCCATAGCCAGAAAATGGATGCGGTCGGTCAGTTGACCGGGGGGCTGGCCCATGACTTCAACAACCTCCTGGGGGGCGTGGTCGGCGGCCTCGAATTGCTTGAAATGCGCCTGCAGCAAGGGCGTTTCGATGAGATGCCGCGTTATCTCGAGGCGGCGCAGGGCGCAGCCAGGCGCGCTTCAACCTTGACCCACCGTCTGCTGGCGTTTTCCCGTCGACAGACGCTCGCCCCCACCAGTACCGACGTCAACCACTTGATTCATGACATGGAGGGCTTGATTCGCCAGACGTTGGGGCCGGCAATCAGCCTGGCGCTGGAACTCAACTGTACCCAGTGGTTCAGCTTGATTGACGCCAACCAGTTGGAAAGCACGTTGCTCAATCTTTGCCTCAATGCACGCGATGCCATGCCCGATGGCGGCCATTTACGTATTTGCACCCGTAATTACTACCACGCCGAGTCAGGGCTGCAGGAAGAGGATTTGCTGCAGGGTGATTACCTGCTGGTGCAGGTGATTGACACTGGCAGCGGTATGCCCGCAGAGGTAGTCGAACACGCCTTCGAACCCTTCTTCAGTACCAAACCCGTCGGCCAGGGTACGGGGCTGGGGTTGTCGATGGTTTATGGTTTCGCCCGCCAGTCAGGTGGGCGGGTGCATATCGATTCGACGCTCGGGCAGGGTACCTCGGTGCAAGTGTACCTGCCGCGCCATGAGGGTTTACAGGCAGAGGCGGCTGACAAGGAACCCGACACCATAGAGTCCCTGGCAGGGGGGGGCGACCGGATCCTGTTGATCGACGATGAATCGATCCTGCGTATGCTGATCAAGGATATGCTCAGCGAATTGGAGTTCCAGGTCATGGAGGTGCCGGATGGCCATGCCGGCCTGGCCGTGCTGCAGTCCGATGCGGTGATAGACCTGCTGATTACCGATATCGGCCTGCCGGGCGGGCTGGATGGCCGCCAGGTTGCCGATGCCGCGCGCGCCCTGCGCCCAGGCCTGAAGGTATTGTTCATCACCGGATACGCCGAGCAGTCGGTGACCGACCGCAAGGGCCTGGAACCGGGCATGCAAGTGTTGGCCAAGCCATTTGCCCTGGAGGAGCTGGTCGAGCGCGTACGCCAGATGCTCAGCACGTAGTGGCCTGTGTGGTCAATTCGTTTACTCAACTTCGGCCCAAGACTTCGCCAGGCGGCGTTGCCACTCCTCGCCGTAGCCCTGCTACGACTCGTCGCGGCGCCTTGCCTGACGAACTCTTGGACTCGAATTTGAGTACTCGAATTAACCGTACAGGCCACTAGGCGGTTTTGTGTTGGTGCGCCTGTGCCTTGCCAGCACGGCGCTCCAGCAGCAAGAAGATGACGCAGGCAATTGCCAGAGGCAGCAGAAAGTACAGCGCCCGGTAACCGATCAGTGCCGCCAGTAGGGTGCCTTTGGAGTATTGCGGGTAAAGCAGGGTGATGAATACTGCCTCGAGTACGCCGAGCCCTGCCGGGATATGGGTGATGACCCCGGCAATGCTGCTGATCAGCAGGATCGCCAGGATCGTCGGGTAACCCACCTTGTCCGGCAGCAGCAGGTACATCAGCGCTGCCATCAGCATCCAGTTGCCAGCGCCCATCAGCGCCTGGCGCAGGGCCAGGGAAAACGCCGGCAGGGTGATCTCGTGCTCGCGGATACTCCACGTGCGCCGCGTGGCAAAGCGACAAGCCAACAAGTAAGCGCAGGCCACCAGTAACAACAGCACACCAATTGCACGCAAGCCCATGGCACCGATTTCAATGCTTTCCGGCAGGCGCGGCAAGCCCATGGTGAACACACAGCCGGCCACCAGCAAGTACCCAAGCCAATTGGTAATCAGGCCCAGGCTGAGGATTTTGGTGATGGTCGGGACGTCCAGGCCGAATTTGGAGTACAGGCGGAACCGCATGGCCACGCCACCGACCCAGGAGCTGAGGTTGAGATTGAAGGCATAACAGACAAACCCCAGTGGCAGGATTTGCCGGGCAGGTAGTCGATGGCCGGTGTAGCTGCGCCCGAGCAGTTCAAAACTGCTGAACAGCGTGAAGCTGCAGAGCATGATGACGGCACCCAGGGCCAGAGTGCTGAGTCGGTAGGACTGCAAGGCATGCTTGACCTCCTGCCATTCCAGGTTGCGCACCAGCAGGAACAACATGACCGGCACCAGAATGAAAAAGAACAGCGTCAGGCCGCGCTTGGCCCAGCGCCAGCTGCGCTTGTGTCGCTGCGGGTGCGCCGCGGTCATGGGTGCTTGACCTGGTCGAAGCATTTATCCTGGGCCGGTTGTGCAGGTTGCCCAAGGGGGATCAGCTTCGGAGAATGGGCGGGGAACCAACCGGCGATGGCCGGAAAGCGCCGAATGAAATGGAATGTCAGGAAAATCAGCGGCGCCCGCCACCAATAACCGCGCAGCACCCGCTGCAGGGTGACGGCCTTGCATTGCGCTTGCGCAAGTTCGACCAGATGATCATGCAGGCGTTGGTTAAGCGTGCGATCGTGGATGAACAGGTTGGCTTCCAGGTTCAGTGCCAGGCTCAACGGGTCGAGATTGCTCGAGCCCACCGTCGACCACTGATCGTCAATCACTGCGACTTTGCCGTGCAGCGGCCGTTGGCAATATTCATGGATCTGGACGCCGTCACGCAGCAGGTAGTTGTAAAGCAGGCGCGAGCACAGGCGCACCAGCGGCAGGTCGGGCATGCCCTGTAGGATCAGGGTGACGGCGACGCCCCGGCGAGCGGCATTGCGGATTTCACGCAGCAGGCGATACCCCGGAAAGAAATAGGCATTGGCGATGATCAGGCGGTGTCTGGCGGCGCGTATGGCCTTGAAGTAATGTTGCTCGATGTCGTTCTGATGCTTCTGGTTGTCGCGTATGCACAGCTGCATGCTGGCCTGGGCGCTGTCGGCGGTAATGGGCGCTGCGCGGGTGAGCCACGGCTTGGCATCGCGGCGAATATGGCTGGTTTCATCAAGCAGGCGCAGGCTGGCGCGGTGCAGGTCGGCGACAATCGGCCCGCGCACCTGTACTGCGTAATCCTGCTTGGCCATGGGCCCGAAATCGAGAAGGTGATCGGCCGAATAGTTGATCCCGCCGACAAACGCCGTTTCACCGTCGATCACCACGATCTTGCGGTGCATGCGCCGAAACAGGTTGGTGCGCATACCCAGCAGCTTGGGGCTGGGGTCGAATGCCTGCAAGCGTACGCCGGCTTCGACCAGCGCTTGCAAGAACTCCGAGCTTAAGTCAGCGGTGCCATAGCCATCGACCAGTACTTCGACGCGAACCCCGCGCCGTGCTACGTCGATCAACACCTGCTGCAATTGCTGGCCAACCTTGTCTTCGAAAATGATGAAGGTTTCCAGCAAGACCTCCTCGCGGGCCTGGCTGATCGCTTCGAACACGCTGGGAAAGTACTCCTCGCCGTTGATCAGCAGTTGCACCTGGTTGCCGTCGCGCCATTGCTCGTTCATAACCGCACCTCCACCGCCAGGGGCACATGATCGGAGAGGTGCGACCAGGGCTTGCGCGACAGTGCGCGTGGCTCATGGGCCGTGGCATTGCGCAGGTAGATACGGTCCAGGCACAACAGTGGCCAACGCGCCGGAAAACTCCTGGCCGGGGCCCCGAAAGCCTGGGTGAACACTTCCTCCATGGCGCATTCGGCCAATTGTTCGTCGGCGCGCTTGCGCCAGTCATTGAAGTCGCCTGCCAGGATTACCGGTGCGTTGGCCGGCAGGCTGTCGAGCAGTTGGCACAACAGCTGTAGTTGCTGGTGGCGCTGGCCTTCGCGCAGGCCCAGGTGCACGCAGATGGTATGGACTTCTGCCTGGCCGGGTACCGCCAGCACAGAGTGCAGCAGGCCGCGCTCTTCGTTGCCGGTGATACTCACATCGAGGTTGGCGTGGCGCACGATCGGAAACTTCGACAGCAGGGCATTGCCGTGCTCGCCATCGGGGTAGACCGCGTTACGGCCATAAGCGAATACGGGCCACATGCTGTCGGCAAGAAATTCATACTGGGGAATATCGGACCAGTTGTCATAGCGCTGGCCGTGCTGACGATGGGTGCCGAGTACCTCTTGCAAAAACACGATATCAGCCGAGAGGGTACGCACGGCCTCGCGCAACTCGGGCAGCACGAAACGACGGTTCAATGGGCTGAAGCCCTTGTGTGTATTGACCGTCAGAATCTGCAGCGAATCCACTCCAGGCGCCTGTTCGCTGAAAGCATGGGGTTGAAGCCGTGGCTCTGTCATCCATAGGTTCCCGGCTGATCATCGGAATGACTGTTACAGGCAGCCGCAATCGAGGCTCAGTCTAATTTTCCGACTTTGGTCAGCTCAGGAAGTTTCAGTGGATCCGCTAGGCGGCCGAACTGATGCCGTAGCTCAACAGGGTTCGCTCGATGGCACCGACCACCAGGTTCTGCATCAGGTCCAGGCGCTGCGCGTCGGGCAGGGTGCAGTCTTCCAGCCAGCCGGGCAATTGGTTGATCAGGTTGGCGATGGCGTGGCCAGCGGCTTTGAGTTCGGCGCCATTAAGGCGGGTTTGCGGGGCAATCAACTGCAATAGCTGCAGTTCGTACTGTTCGCGCAGGTTGAGTATGTGTTGCTGCTGGGTCTCGCTCAGGCAACACAGGTCACGCTCGGCCAGGCGGAACAGCAGGGGCCGCTCGCGATGCAGGTTCCAATGGGCCTGCATCAACCTGTACAGCGGGTCTTCATTGTTGCGCAGACGTTTGGGGCTCGATGCCAGGGTGGCCAGCAGCTCCTCGTGCAGTTCTTCGATCAGGTCGAACAACAGGTGCTGCTTGCTGGGAAAATGATGGTAAAGCGAACCGGCCGTGAGGCCCAGGTGGGCGGCCAGCTCACGCATGCTGACCTGGCCGAAGCCCTTCAAGGCGAAGAGCTCCAGCGCCTTGTCACGACTTTCTTCATAACGCGAGCAGTGTGCTTGCTGAGTCATCGTGACAATCCCCCCGGGTCAGTAGTTGAAGAAGCCGCGACCGCTCTTGCGGCCCAGATAGCCGGCGGCCACCATTTCCTTGAGCAGCGGTGCAGGGCGGTATTTGCTGTCATTGAATCCGTCATGGAAGGCTTCCATGATCGCCAGCAGGGTATCCAGGCCGATCAGGTCACCCAGGGCTAGCGGGCCGATGGGCTGGTTGCAGCCCAGGCGCATGCCGGTATCGATATCCTCGGCACTGGCCAAGCCTTCCTGCAGCACCATGATCGCTTCGTTGATCATCGGCACCAGGATGCGGTTGACCACGAAACCAGGGCGGTTGCCGGCGGTGATGGCGACCTTGCCAACACGCTCGGCCATGGCCAGGGCCAGGGCATGGGTCGCATCGCTGGTCTGCAGGCCTCGGATTACCTCGATCAGGGTCATGACCGGCACCGGGTTGAAGAAGTGCAGGCCGATGAAACGTTCGGGTTGGTCGACTTTGGCGGCCAACTCGGTGATCGAGAGTGACGAGGTGTTGGTGGCGATCACGCAGTCAGCCTTCACCTGGGCGCTGATCTGCTGCAGGATGCGCAGCTTCAGCTCAAGATTCTCGGTTGCCGCCTCGATCACCAGGTCGACGTTCTGCAGGCGAGCATAGTCGGTGCTGGTTTGAATCAGCTCGATGGCGCGGTTGGCTTTGGCCGAGGTCAGGGTTTCCTTGCTGACCTGGCGTTCGAGGTTCTTGCGCACGGTGCCCATGCCGCGCTCCAGCGCAGCATCGGACACGTCGATCAGGGTCACGGAAAAACCAGCCAGAGCACAGACCTGGGCAATGCCATTGCCCATGGTGCCGGCGCCGATGACGCCAATGTTTTGCAAGTTCATGCTATTGCTCCTGGGCAATCAGACGCGTTCGAACAGCAGGGCAATGCCCTGGCCGCCGCCAATGCACATGGTGGCCAAAGCATATCGGCCCTGTACGCGATGCAGTTCGTAGATGGCTTTGGTGGCGATGATCAGGCCGGTTGCACCCACCGGATGGCCCAGGGAAATGCCGGAACCGTTCGGGTTGACCTTGGCCGGGTCGAAATCCAGTTGTTGTGCCACGGCGCAAGCCTGGGCCGCGAATGCTTCGTTGGATTCGATCACATCCAGATCATTAACGGTCAGGCCGGCTTTTTGCAGCACCAGGCGAGTGGCCGGGATCGGGCCCAGGCCCATCAGCTCAGGCTCGACGCCGGCATGGGCGTAGGCAACCAGGCGGGCCATCGGCTTGAGGCCTTGCTGGCGGACCGTGTCGCCGGTGGCCAGGACCATGGCACCGGCGCCGTCATTGAGGCCCGACGCGTTGCCGGCGGTCACACTGCCGTCTTTCTTGAA
Source organism: uncultured Pseudomonas sp. (assembly GCA_964453495.1). Lineage (GTDB taxonomy): Bacteria > Pseudomonadota > Gammaproteobacteria > Pseudomonadales > Pseudomonadaceae > Aquipseudomonas. The sequence goes on from CAYVPI010000009.1 coordinate 33,834, forward strand.
GGCGGTGCGCATGGCGGCCAGTTGTTCGGCGGTGACATCGCCACGCACGTGCTCGTCGATGGCGAACAGCTGCTTGCCTTTGCGGCTGGCGATTTCAATCGGCACGATCTGCTCGACGAAACGCCCTTCGGCGATGGCGCGGGCAGCGCGTTGCTGGCTGGACAGCGCAAGGTCATCCTGCATCTGGCGGGTGATGCCGAATTTTGCCGCGACGTTTTCAGCGGTGATACCCATGTGCATGCCAGCAAAGGGGTCGTGCAGTACGCCTAGCATCAGGTCGATCGCCTGCATGTCACCCATGCGGGCACCCCAGCGGGCGGCAGGCAGCAGGTAGGGGCCGCGGCTCATGGATTCGGCACCGGCGGCGATGGCGGCGCCGGCATCGCCGAGCATCAGGCTCTGGGCGGCCGACACAATGGCCTGCAGGCCCGAACCGCACAGACGGTTAACGTTGAAGGCCGGAGTTTCCTTGGGAATGCCGGCATTCATGGAGGCCACACGGCCCAGGTAGGCATCGCGAGGCTCGGTAGGGATAACGGTGCCCATGACCACGTGGCCGATCAGCTCCGGGGCCAGGGTCGAACGCTCGAGGGCTGCACGGGTAACGTCGGTGGCCAGTTGCGACAACGGTACATCCTTGAGCGAACCACCAAAGCTGCCGATGGCCGAGCGCGCGGCACTGACTACAAAAATATCGTTATTGCTCATGTCGACTCCGAGGTTCGATAACGTGGGCGTTGAGGCAAAGGCATTGGCAGTGGGCGGCCGACGTGCTATTGGTGCCGGTCGATTTTGCAATACCCCGCAGCCGTACTACGGCAGCCCTGGGGGATATGTCGAGTCTAGGCGCGGCAGCGGGCCAGGCCTATGCCGAAACTGTCCAGCGAGGTTGGCATTTTTTGCCACTGTCGGCTGGCTTCATCGCGGAAGAATCCATGCGGGAAAACGATACGGTTGCAGTCTACTTTCTTCACGCCATGATTTATGGGCTACGCGCACAGCCCGAGCGAGTGGAGGATTTGCTGGTGCAGGCGGGCATTGAACCGACCGGCTTGAATGACATGACTGCACGGGTGCCGGCCCCGGCGTTCGCGCGGCTGTGGTTACTGTTGATTAGAGACCTCAATGATGAGTTTTTCAACCTGGACTCACACGGCATGCCGCCCGGCAGCTTCGCCCTGATCTGCCGCGGCTTGATCCAGGAACCCGACCTGGAAAAAGCCCTGCGCCAATGCCTGGCCAATTTCGCCCTGTTCCTGCGAGACGTGCGTGGCACCCTCAGCCTGCGCGGGCAACGCGCGGTAATCAGCCTGGAAACGCGGATCCCGGACCCGGTCGCCCGCAGTTTTGCCGAAGAGACCTTTCTGGTATTGATCATTAGTCTGTTGTGCTGGCTCGGGGGCCGGCGCATCCCCATCGACCGCACGGATCTGTGTGATTTGCGCCCGTCGCTTGACGACGACCCCTTGCTCTGGGGGCCGAACCTGACCCTGGGCGCCGGGCGTACCGAAGTCGAATTTGCCGCCAGCTGGCTGCGCTTGCCGGTGGTCCAGGACCTGGCAGCCCTCAAGACGTTCCTTCGTAGCGCGCCTCAATGGCTGGTTATTCGCTTTCGCAACCAGCATGGCCTGGCAGCCAAGGTGTACCAACGCCTGCGCTCCAGTCAGTACGGGCAATGGCCGACGCTGCTGGCCATGGCCCAGGAACAGGACTTGAGCCCGACCACCTTTCGTCGCCAGTTGGAGCGCGAAGGGCGGTCGTTCCAGGAGATCAAGGATGAAGTGCGCCGTGCCATGGCGTTCGAGCGGTTACGCGAAACGGGCTTGAGCATTGCCGAAATCGCCGAGCAGACCGGATTCCAGGAGCCCAGTGCGTTTCACCGGGCGTTCAAGAAGTGGACGGGTGAGAGCCCCGGCAGTTATCGGCTGCGCACACGGCGCGGGCGTGGCGAGCCGATGGCTGGCTGAGGTCAGGCGGGGGTCATGGCGAAGCCGACGCCGAAGCGGTTCCAGGCGTTGATGGTGGCGATGGCCAGGGTCAGGTTGGCAATTTCAGGTTCGCTGAAGTGCTCCAGCAGCGCTTGGTATTGATGCTGCGGGGCGTGGTGGATCGACAGCAGGGTCAAGCTTTCCACCCAGGCTAGCGCGGCACGTTCGCGTGGGGTGAAGTAAGGGGTTTCTTCCCACACGCAAAGCGTCTGCAAGCGTGCCTCGGTTTCGCCAGCCTTGCGTGCATCATCGGCGTGCATGTTCACGCAATAGGCGCAGCCGTTGATCTGGGACGCGCGCAGGCGAATCAGCTCCAGCAGGGAGTGTTCCAGGCCGCACTTGCCCAGGGCCATTTCCAGGCCAACCATGGCCTTGTAGGCTTCGGGGGATTGCTTGGCCCATTCGATACGCTTGCTCATGAAATTCTCCGAGGTTGACCGCACAGTGCGGTGTTGGGGTTACCTTAGCCGTTGAGAACCTGTTGACGAATAGCCAATTGCCTCGTTTGTGAGGGGGCCAATCAGCACAGGCACCAGACTGGAAATTGTTTCGCTGTGCTATAGATGGCATTATATGCCATGCCTTTTTCCTCGCTTTTGGAGCTGGCCATGCCAACCCGCAATGTGGTCCTACCCCCGCACCTTTCACATGACATCGACGTGTTGATCGAAACGGGTCGTTATCAGAACTTCAGTGAAGTGATGCGCGCAGGCCTGCGTCTGTTGTTGCAGCAGGAAGCCGAACAGTCGGCGAAGTTAGAGGCACTCAAGCAAGCAACATCACGCGGCATCATGCAGCTCGAAAACGGGGAGTATGACGAGCTTGATAGCGATGAGTTGCAGCATTACTTCGAAGCACTCGGCCAGCAAGTCGGTGAGAAGCACTGAGCATGGCGTTGTACCGGATATCCAGGGAAGCACGTTCCGATATCATCGACATCCTTGAGCATTCTCAAACCCGGTTTGGCCAGGCAGCCAGACAGCGTTATCAGGGATTGATTCTGGCGGCACTGCAAGAGCTTGCTTCAACGCCTGATCGCCTTGGCAGCATCCCGCGCGACGAAATCGCTCCAGGGCTCAGGAGCTTGCACCTTTTCCACTGCCGTGGCGGATCTTCAATCCAGAGGGTTCAGCCACCCAGGCATATCGTGTTTTATCGGGTGCGCGAAGACGAGGTAATCGAAGTGGTGCGTCTGTTGCACGATGCAATGGAAGTGCGCCTGCGCTTTCCCATGCAGTAACCTGCTCAAGCCGCAAAACACTGGCACTGGAGGCTATGCGCCCACCGGCAATCGAGGAGCTGGAACATTTCCTGAATTTGCGATGATTCAAAGTGCGCCCGCATCGCCGCAGCTGAACTCCACACCCCACACACAACCCATTCCCCGGGCTTTTCCAGGCTTGCCGTGGCCGAGTAGCTCACGCAGCCCTGTGCCGTACGCAGTGCGGGCAGCATTGCTAGCAGGCGTTCACCGACATGGGGGCTATTGGCCTCGATGGCACGTAACAAAACGATATGGGTGGCAACCGTCGATTCGCTCATGATGGCTGTGCCTTCGCTTCGGGCCACCCGGGGTGGGCAGCGATGGGGCCATGTTAAGGAGTAACGGGGGCATGAAAAATAGCCAATTGTTGGCTAAATGCCCTGGCCAATCTGGCGCAGGATGTCGCGCACGCGGTCCAGTGCGGTGTCGATGTCCAGTAATTCGATGGCACCGAAACCCAGCAACAGGCCCGCCCTGGGTTCTGCCTGGTAGTAGAAGGGGGCCAACGAATAGAGCCCCACCTCAACCTTGCGCGCCAGGGCAATCAACAAGGGAATGTCCACTGCCACCTTGCACATCACCGCCAGGTGGTAGCCGGCTGTGGAGGGCACCAATTCGAACCAGGGTGCCAGGTCGCCTTTGATACGCGCGTGTATGCGCTCGCGCCGCGCCGCATAGACCTCATGGCAACGACGGATGTGCTTGAGCAGGCAGCCCTCGCTGATGAATTTGGCCAGCGCCCATTGGCTCAAGGTTGCGGTATGCCAATCGGTCAACTGCTTGGCCACGCACACGGCAGCGTGGATGGCTGGTGGCAGGATCGCGTAGCCCAGACGAAACTCCGGCAACAGGGTTTTGGAGAAGGTCCCGATGTAGGCCACCAGGCCGTGGCTGTCCATACTCTGCAGCGAGTCGGTGGGGCGGCCCTCGTAGCGGAACTCGCTGTCGTAGTCGTCCTCGATGATGATTGCCCCCAATGCCTGGGCCCTGGCCAGCAGCGCTTCGCGCCGTGCGGGCGACATCGGCATGCCCAGTGGAAACTGGTGCGAAGGGGTGACGTAGATCAGCCGCGTGCCATCGGGGATGAGATCCACGCACATGCCTTCGGCATCCACCGGCACGCCGGTGACTTCGGCGCCCTGGGCCATGAACAACAGGCGCGCCGGTGGGTAGCCGGGGTCTTCCATGGCGACCTTGCAGCCTGGCTCGATCAGTACGCGTGAGATCAGGTCCAGTGCTTGTTGGGCGCCATTACTGACCAGCACGGTGTCAGCCGTGCAACGCACGCCGCGGGCGAAGGAGATATGCCGGGCAATGGCCTCGCGCAGTTCCGGCAGACCTTCGGCCAAGCTGTAAAAGCTTTGCGTGCGACTACTCTGGCGCAACGCATGCAGGGTGCAACGGCGCCATTCGTCGAAAGGGAAATGGCTCTTGATCGAGGCACCGCCAATGAAGTCATAGCGCACGTCGCCGAGCATGGCGGCGGGGCGCAGGGGCATTTGCATGTTGCGCCACAGTTGCACCACCGCAGCACTGGCCAGGTTCGAGGGTTGGGCCGGGTGTTGTGTGTTGCTACTGCGGGCATTGATGAACGTGCCACTGCCGACCTTGCCGATCAGCAGGTTGTCATAGGTCAGGCGGGCATAGGTGTCGGCCACGGTCTTGCGCGATACGCCCAATTGCTCGGCCAACAGCCGGGTCGGCGGGAGCTGCGTCCCGGCGGCAAGCCGGCCGCTTTCGATGCCCTCGCGCAACTGCCGATAGAGTTGTTCGGCCAGCTCCTTGCGGCCTTCAAGGGTGATATGCAATTCCATGGGGGAGTCCGCTGCCTGCTTGTGAACGCTTAGGTTGGAGCAGAGTACGCCGCGCCTCGAGCACTGAAAAGTTGCCACCTGTTTTTCTGCGCAATTGGCTATAGATGGGGGGCATGGCAAGACTTACAGTCACCTGAAGACGAACAACCGGAAGGTTTTCCCATGTCACCGCGACTCGATTACTACAGCGCTTCACCCAAGGCGATGAAGGCCATGATCATGCTTGAGGCCCAGACCAGCCAGTTGAGCATCGAGAAGCCCTTGCTCGACCTGATCAAGATGCGTGCCTCACAGCTCAATGGCTGTGCATTCTGCCTGGACATGCATGCAGTGGAGGCGCGTCGCGAGGGTGAAAGCGAGCGGCGCCTGTACAACCTGGCAGCCTGGCACGACAGCGATTTTTTCACCCCGCGCGAACGTGCCGCCCTGGCCTGGACCGAGGCGGTGACGCTGCTGGCTGACAGTCATGTGCCCGACCAGGTGTATGCCCAGCTGGCTGCGCATTTCAACGAAAGCGAGCAGGTCGACCTGACCATGGCCATCGCCACCATCAATTGCTGGAATCGCCTGGCCGTGAGCTTCCGTCAGCGCCCGCCGGTGTGAATGACCGTTGATCCCCCGGCCCGACGCAATGGCAAAAGGCCCTCCACACTGTATGGGTAACGGTGGGCTTGCGAGCCGCTCGTGAGTCCGAACCCGTTGGCCCAAGTTCGGAGAACCTTCATGAATATCCGTTTATGGCTAGGCACCGGTGCAATGGCAGGCGCCTTTATCAGCTGCGGGGTAGGGGCGCAGACCGCGCCGGTCGAGTACGAGTACGGCATGAATCTGGACATTGCCAAGGTCGTCGCGCTGACTGAACCCGACCAGCAGGTCTGCGAAGTGGTGATGGCGCAGATGACCTACATCGATTCTTCGGGCCAGCAGCGCGAGCTCCTGTACCGCAAGCTCGCGGATGTGTGCAGTTATCGCGATTAGGGCGTCCTAGTGGCCTGTACGGTTAATTCGAGTACTCAAATTCGAGTCCAAGGGTTCGTCAGGCAAGGCGCCGCGACGAGTCGTAGCAGGGCTACGGCGAGGAGTGGCAACGCCGCCTGGCGAAGTATTGGGCCGAAGTTGAGTAAACGAATTGACCACACAGGCCACTAGTCCCAGGCAGGTGCGAGACCCTCAGGGTCGACCAGCCGTTCGCCGCATTCCAGTGCTGCAATCTGCGCCATGTCGTCGGCGCTCAATTGCAGTGCTGTGGCCTTGAGGTTGCCCGCAAGGTTCTCCCGTTTGGTCGATGACGGAATCACCGCATACCCCAGTTGCATGGCCCAGGCCAGCGCGACCTGCGCCGGTGTTGCCTTGTGCCGTGCGGCGATCTGCTGAATGACCGGGTCTTGCAGGGTCTTGCCATAGCCCAGGGTCATGTAGGACGTGATGTGAATCCCATGCTTTTGCGCAAAACCCACCACTGTGCGGTTCTGCAGGTAGGGGTGCAGTTCGATCTGGTTAGTGGCAATCGTTTCGGCGCCGACCACGGCAATGGCTTCTTGCAACAACGCAACGGTGAAGTTCGAAACGCCGATCTGCCGGGTCAGGCCCAGTTTTTTGGCTTGGACCAATGCCGCCATGAATTGGGCCACGGGGACTGCGCCCTTGGGCGAGGGCCAGTGAATCAGGGTCAGGTCGACATGGTCTGTGCGCAGTTTGCCCAGGCTTTCCCTGAGGCTGGGTATCAGTTTGTCGGCCGCGAGGTTGTCGGTCCAGATCTTGGTGGTGAGAAATAGCTCATCGCGCGGCACGCCGCTTTCGGCGATGGCCTGGCCGATCTCGGCTTCGTTGCCGTAGATCTGCGCGGTGTCGATGGCCCGGTAGCCGAGCTCCAGTGCCGTGCGCACCGAATCGATCACGACCTGGTCTTTGAGGCGGAAAGTACCGAGGCCCAGTGCAGGAATGCTCATGGGGTGGGGTTCCTTGTGTGTGAGGACAATTGAATGGCGAACAGTATCGAGCCTAGGGCCTTTGTAAAAAATACGGGTCCCAGAACAAGATAATTGAGTTTTTGGAACGAATGCTTTATCCCTTGGCAACCTCAGTCGCTTAGGGACGGGCCGATGGCCAACCACAAGATCGAAATTCGTCGGCGCAACGTCGAAAAAATCCTCTTGGCGGCAGAGCAGGTCTTTGCTGAAAAGGGCTATCGCGGTACGTCCATGGGCGACATCGCCGCCAAAGTCGAGTTGCCGCGCACCAACCTGCATTACTACTTCAGCACCAAGAGCGAGCTGTACCAGGCGGTGCTGCTGGGCCTGCTCGATGTCTGGAAGCAGGATGCCGCGTGTTTTGAAATGTACGACGACCCGCGCGTGGTCCTGAGCAGTTACATCCGCGCCAAGATGAACCATTCGCGCACCCGGCCCTATGGCTCGAAAGTCTGGGCCAATGAAATCATCCAGGGCGCACCGGGGTTAGGCCAGAAACTGGATGAAAGCCTGTACGGCTGGGCCAAGATGAAAGAAGCGAAAATCCGCCAATGGGTCGAGGCCAAGCGCATCCTTGCGGTGGAGCCGTCGAGCCTGCTGTACATGATCTGGGCCTCGACCCAGCACTATGCCGATTTCAGTCACCAGGTGAACCTGCTCAACGAGCATCAGCCGTTGTCGGATATGCAGTTCGAACGGGCGGTGCAGACGGTGACGAGTGTGATTTTGCGGGGGATTGGGTTGGAGCCTTGATGTCGTTGTTTGGCTCACCCCTCACCCCAGCCCTCTCCCCATAGGGGAGAGGGAGCAGGTCTTGGGAGGCTGTGAAATTTCATTCCTCAACCCAGTTCAGCTCCCTCTCCCCTATGGGGAGAGGGTTGGGGTGCGGGGGGTTCTGCCACACAATACGGATTCCTCGGATCATGCTCCCAATCCATGAACCCCTTGCCGTTATCCTGCACCACCATGTCGATGCAATCCTCGACCGGGCAGGTGATCTGGCACAGGTTGCAGCCCACGCATTGGGCGTCGATCACTTCATAGCGGTGGCTGCCATCGGCCTGGCGCAGGTTGGCGATGGCCTGGTGTGAGGTGTCTTCGCAGGCGATATGGCAGCGGCCACAGCCGATGCAGGCCTGCTGGTCGATCTTGGCGATGACCTGGTAATTGATGTCCAGGCGCTTCCAGTCCGTGGTGTGTGCCACCGCGCGTCCGCGAAAGTCCTGCAGGCTGGCATAGCCCTGGCTGTCCATCCAACGAGACAGGCCGTCCTTCATTTCATCGACGATGCGAAAGCCGTTGAGCATCGCCGCCGTGCACACCTGCACCGAGCCACAGCCCAGGGCGATGAATTCGGCGGCGTCGCGCCAGCTGCCGATGCCGCCGATGCCGCTGATGGGAAGGCCACGGGTTTGTGGGTCGCGGGCGATCTCGGCAACCATGTTCAAGGCGATCGGCTTGACCGCCGAGCCACAATAGCCGCCATGGGTGCTCTGGTCGCCAACGATGGGCAGAGCGACCATGCGTTCCAGGTCCACACTGGTAATCGAATTGATGGTGTTGATCAGCGACACTGCATCGGCACCGCCCCGGTAGGCTGCCCGTGCCGATTGGCGTATATCGGTGATATTGGGCGTGAGCTTGACGATCACCGGCAGTGAGCCGTGGGTCTTGCACCAGCGGGTCACCTGTTCCACGTACTCGGGGACCTGGCCCACAGCCGAACCCATGCCGCGCTCAGACATGCCATGGGGGCAGCCGAAATTAAGCTCGATGCCGTCGGCACCAGTGGCCTCGACCAGGGGCAGGATCGTCTTCCAGGCCTCCTCCACGCACGGCACCATCAACGACACCACCAGGGCACGGTCGGGCCAGTCTTTCTTGACCTGGGTGATTTCCTGCAGGTTGAGTGCCAACGAGCGATCGGTGATCAGCTCGATGTTGTTCATGCCCATGACTTCGCGGTTTGCGCCATAGTGCGCCGAGTAGCGCGACGAAACGTTTACCGCCGCCGGGTCTTCACCCAGGGTTTTCCACACCACGCCACCCCAGCCGGCCTGGTAGGCACGCACGACGTTATAGGCTTTATCCGTGGGTGGTGCGGAGGCCAACCAGAAGGGGTTGGGTGCCCTGATGCCGGCAAATTCAATCGACAGATCAGCCATTTATGCAGCCTCCACATTACGCATCAGTTGAGCATGCATGGCCTCGGCGGCCAGCTTGCCATGCTGCACGGCCTGGACGGTGAGGTCCTGGCCGAGGGCGGTGCAGTCGCCGCCGGCATAGATGCCGGGGATGCTGGTTTGTAGGTTTGCATCGACCTGGATGCGCTCACCGTCACGCTGCAGTTGCCGGGCCAAAGGATCGCTCAGGGCGTCGTCGTCGAAGGCTTGGCCGATGGCCTTGAAAATGGCGTCGGCGGCCAGGGTGAAGGTTTCGCCCGTGGGGCACAAGTGGCCGTTTTGCAGGTGGGTGCGGGCAAACAGCATGCCCTTGACCCGACCCTGTTCATCGAGCAGCACCTGTTGCGGCTGGGCCCAGGTCAGCAGCCGTACTTGCGCAGCTTTGGCGATATCCTGCTCGTGTTCGGTGGCGCCCATGTCCGGCACGCCACGGCGGTACACCAGGTTGACGTCTTGGGCGCCCAGGCGGGCCATTTGCACGGCCATATCGATGGCCGTGTTGCCGGCGCCCAGGACTATGCAGCGGTTTGCCAGGGGCAGGGCGGTCAGGTCGTCGGCCTGGCGCAGTTCGCGGATGTACTGGGTGGCGGCGAGCATGCCCGGTGCGGTTTCGTCGGCCAGGCCCAACTGGCGGCTGGCCGCCAGGCCGATGCCCAGGAACACGGCGTCGAACTGCTGGTGCAATGTGGTGAGGCTCAGGTCTTTACCAAGGCTCTGGCCGTAGTGGATTTCGATGCCGCCGACCTGCAGCAGGAACGCCACTTCGCGCTGGGCGAAATCATCCACCAGCTTGTATTTGGCGATGCCGTATTCGTTGAGCCCGCCGGGTTTATCGCAGGCCTCGAACACCACCACATCGTGACCTTGCAGGGCCAGTCGATGGGCACAGGACAGGCCCGCCGGGCCTGCACCGACCACGGCCACGCGCTTGCCCGTGGCGGCGGCGCGCTGGAAGGGGTGGCAATCAAAATGCGCGTTGTCCAGGGCATAGCGTTGCAGCTGACCAATCAATACCGGTGCGCATTCCTGATGGTGGTTACGCACGCAGGCCTGCTGGCACAGCACTTCCGTGGGGCAGACCCGGGCGCAACTGCCACCCAGAATGTTGGCCGAGAGGATCTGCTCGGCAGCGCCCTGGACGTTTTCCTGGTTGATGTTGCGGATGAAGGAAGGGATGTCGATGCCGGTGGGGCACGCATTGACGCAAGGTGCGTCGTAGCAATACAGGCAACGGGCGCTTTCCAGTTGGGCCTGGCGGGCATTGAGAGGGGGCGCCAGGTCGCTGAAGCGGTCTGCCAACGTCGCGGCATCGTCGCGTGGGTGCGGCAAATGGTTCAGGTTTTCGATCACGGTCATGACCTCACTTTTCTTATGGAACCGCCACGGTTCGCGTAGCAGCTGCCGCCAGGCTGCGTCAAAGTCCGCAGGACTTTCCCTGCGACCCGAGACGCAGCCTGGCGGCAGCTGCTACGGGGCTGTGTACGTGTCAGCGCTCGACCGGTGTCGGGCGCTGCAGCTCTGCACGCTTTTGCAGCAAATCGAATACCGCCGGGTACGCCGGCCGCTCGATATAGCGGCCCACGCCGCGTTCGGCACGCAGGTCGCCGTCGGCCCAGACCAGCCGACCCTGGCTGATGGTGTGGCTGGGGATACCGCGCACGGTCTTGCCTTCGAAGATGTTGAAGTCAACTTGTTGGTGGTGGGTTTTTGCGCTGATGGTGCGACTGCCGTGTGGGTCCCACAGCACCAGGTCGGCATCGGCACCGACCCGGATCACCCCCTTGCGCGGGAACAGGTTGAAGATTTTCGCGGTGTTGGTGGAGGTCAGGGCCACGAAGTCATGCATCGACAGCTTGCCGCTGTTCACGCCTTCGTCCCAGAGCACGGCCATGCGGTCCTCGATGCCGGCGGTGCCGTTGGGGATCTTGCTGAAATCCTCGCGCCCGGCGGCCTTCTGGTCGGCGCAGAAACAGCAGTGGTCGGTGGCGGTGGTGTGCAGGTTGCCAGACTGCAGGCCCTGCCAGAGTGCTTCCTGATGGCCGCGTGGGCGGAAGGGTGGGCTCATCACATAACCGGCGGCGGTCTGCCAGTCGGGGTGGCGGTAGACGCTGTCGTCGAGCAACAGGTGCCCGGCCAGTACCTCGCCATACACCGGCTGGCCTTTGGCGCGGGCGTAACGGATTTCGTCGAGGGCTTCGCGGGTCGAGACATGCACCAAATACAGCGGCGTGCCCAGGGTTTCGGCGATACGGATGGCGCGGCTGGCCGCTTCACCTTCCACCTGCGAGGGGCGCGACAAGGGGTGCGCTTCAGGGCCGGTCAGGCCCTGGGCCAGCAGTTTGTTCTGCAGGTGGTAGACCAGCTCGCCATTCTCGGCATGCACGGTCGGCACCGCGCCCAGTTCCAGGCAACGCTCGAAGCTGGCTACCAGGGTGTCGTCGGCGGCCATGATCGCATTCTTGTAAGCCATGAAATGCTTGAAGCTGTTCACCCCATGGCGAGCGACCAGTTCGCCCATCTCTTCACGCACCTGCTCGCTCCACCAGGTAATCGCCACATGGAAGCCGTAGTCGCAGGCTGATTTTTCTGCCCAGCCACGCCATTGATGGAAGGCTTCGAGCAGCGATTGCTGTGGGTTGGGGATGACGAAGTCGATGATCGAGGTGGTGCCGCCGGCAAGGCCTGCGGCGGTGCCGCTGAAGAAGTCCTCGCTGGCCACGGTACCCATGAAAGGAAGCTGCATGTGGGTGTGGGGGTCGATGCCGCCGGGCATCAGGTACTGGCCGCTGCCGTCGAGCACCTGGCAGCCTGCCGGGGCGTCGAGATTCTCGCCGATGGCCTGGATCAAGCCTTCGGCACATAACACATCGGCGCGGTACTGCTCTTCATGGGTAACAACGGTGGCACCACGGATCAACAGCGTCATACCGAATTCCTCGCAGGCTTGACCGGCTCGGGCCGGTACTGTTTTTTATGCGGGTGCGGCGCGGCAAAAATTCAATTCCTGCCAGTAGTGTCAAGATTAGAATCTAGTTGCTGATTTTCGATTGGGCAAGATTATTTGAATAAGCGCGTTTGTTTTTTAAGTATTTGAAATTTAAGAGATAATTGTATTTGGTGGAGCGGCCAAGGCTTGTTCCGCGGCCTGTCGACCTTGACAGGATGCAGAAATGGTCAAGATTCCAGAGAAGAAAGCAGCGGCTTGAATCCAGTCCCTGTGCCAGTCCCCCGTGGCCTGGGCAAGTCCGTTGTCGTTGATGGAACAACCAGACCCACACTGGAGCGGCCATGACCCAGCCCCGTTCGAAAGTCACCGAGCAGCACGGCCTTTATGAGCTGCAGGCCGGTAGCGATGTACTCGACAGCCCTCGCTACAACCATGACATCGCCCCGACCAAGGTCCATGAGAGAACCTGGAACAAATGGCACATCACCGCATTGTGGGTGGGCATGTCTATTTGCGTGCCGACCTATACCTTGGGCGGAGTGCTCACGACGTATTTCGGCCTGACGGTGGGGGAGGCACTGCTGGCGATCCTGCTGGCCAATATCGTGGTGCTGATCCCCCTGACCCTCAATGCCTTCGCGGGTACCAAGTACGGCATCCCGTTCCCGGTGCTGTTGCGCTCATCGTTCGGGGTGATCGGCTCCAACGTGCCGTGCCTGATCCGCGCCCTGGTGGCCTGCGGCTGGTTCGGCATCCAGACGATGTTCGGCGGGCTGGCCATCCACCTGTTCCTCGGCTCCCTGTCGGCGGACTGGAAGAGCCTTGGCGGCGCCGGTGAGGTCGTCGGTTTCATGCTGTTCTGGGGCTTGAACCTGTGGGTGGTGCTGCGCGGCGCCGAGTCGATCAAATGGCTGGAAACCTTGTCTGCGCCCTTGCTGGTCCTGGTGGGGGCCGGCCTGCTGGTGTGGGCACTGCCTAACGTTTCCATCACCGAGATGATGGCGCAACCGCCCAAGCGCCCGGAAGGGGCCAGCGTGTACGGCTACTTTTTTGCCGGGTTGACGGCCATGGTCGGCTTCTGGGCAACCCTGTCCTTGAACATCCCGGATTTCAGCCGCTACGCCAAAAGCCAGAAGGACCAGATTGTCGGGCAGATCATCGGCCTGCCGCTGACCATGTTCCTGTTCGCCGCACTGGGCGTGGTGATGACCGCTGCCTCGGCCTCGCTGGTGGGCGAAACCGTGTCTGACCCGGTCAGCCTCATCGGCCATATCCAGAGCCCGGTGTGGGTAGCGCTGGCGATGTTCCTGATCATCATCGCGACCCTTTCGACCAATACGGCGGCCAACATCGTCTCGCCCACCAATGATTTTCAGAACATTGCCCCCAAGCTGATCGACCGCACCACGGCGGTCATGCTCACCGGCTTTGTCGGCCTGGCCCTGATGGCCCACGAGCTACTGAAAAAACTCGGCCTGCTGGTCTCCGATGTCAGCCTGGAGTCGGTGTATTCCAACTGGCTACTGGGCTATTCGAGCCTGTTGGGGCCCATTGCCGGGATCATGGTGGTGGACTACTTCCTGATCCGTAAGCAAACCCTGGACCTTGCCGGCCTGTACCGTGACGATGTGTACCCGGCCTGGAACTGGTTTGGTTTCATTGCGTTCGCGGTACCGGTGGTGTTGACGCTGTTGTCGTTGGGCAGCTCGGCCTTCAGCTGGTTCTACGACTTTGGCTGGTTCACCGGTTCCGTCCTGGGTGGGCTGATCTACTACGGCTTGAACACCCTGGGCGGCACCCGCTCGGCCCGTGTGGCCAAGCCTTCCCTCTGAGCACGGAGAACGACATGAGCGCAGTACACGAGGTTTTGCATTCCACTGAGCGACACATCGACGGCGATCGTCTCTGGACATCCTTGATGGAATTGGCCCAGCTCGGTGCCACGGTCAAGGGAGGTGTATGCCGATTGGCCCTGACCGACCTCGACCGCCAGGCCCGCGACCTGTTCGTGCTATGGGCCGAGCAAGCCGGGTGCAGCGTGAGTATTGATGGGGTGGGTAATATCTTTGCCCGTCGCGCCGGGCGCAATCCGCAATTGCCGCCGGTCATGACCGGCAGCCATATCGATACCCAGCCCACGGGGGGCAAGTTCGACGGCTGTTTTGGGGTATTGGCGGGCCTGGAAGTGCTGCGCACGCTCAATGACCTGAAGATTGAAACCGAGGCGCCGCTGGAGGTGGTGGTCTGGACCAATGAAGAGGGCTCGCGATTTGCCCCCTGCATGATGGGCTCTGGTGTGTTCGCCGAAAAATTCACCCTGGAAGAAACCCTGGCCAAGGTCGACGCCGAAGGCATCAGTGTCGGCCAGGCCCTCAATGCCATCGGCTACGCCGGCCCACGTGCAGTCACGGGCCATGCCGTGGGCGCCTATTTCGAGGCGCATATCGAACAGGGGCCGATACTCGAAGACCAATGCAAGACCATCGGTGTGGTGCTTGGCGCCCTGGGGCAGAAATGGTTCGATCTGACCTTGCGCGGCGTTGAAGCCCATGCCGGCCCGACGCCCATGCACCTGCGCAAGGATGCCCTGGTGGGGGCCAGCGCCGTGGTTGCCGCGGTGAACCGGGTGGCGCTGGAGCATCAACCCCACGCCTGCGGCACCGTGGGTTGCTTGCAGGCCTACCCGGGCTCGCGCAACGTGATCCCGGGGGAGGTGAGGATGACCCTGGATTTTCGTCATCTGGAACCTGAGCGGCTCGACTCGATGATCGCCCAGGTGCGCCAGGTGATCGACAGTACCTGCCAGCAACATGGCCTGAGTTTCGAACTCAAGCCCACGGCCGATTTCCCGCCGCTGTATTTCGACCAGGATTGCGTTAATGCCGTACGCAGTGCTGCCCAGGGGCTTGGCCTGTCGCACATGGACATCGTCAGCGGTGCGGGGCACGACGCCATTTTCCTCGCCGAGCTGGGCCCGGCGGGGATGATCTTCGTGCCGTGTGAGGGCGGTATCAGCCACAACGAGATCGAAAATGCCGACCCTGGGGATTTGGCGGCGGGGTGTGCGGTGTTGTTGCGGGCGATGTTGGCGGCTTCGGAGATTGTTGCCAGGGGGCGGTTGGCGGCTTGACCTTGACCTTGACCTTGTGGGAGCGGTCCTGGCCGCGAAGGGCCGCATGGCGGCCCCGGTCCCTGTCTTGAGATCGGGAACCGGGGCTGCTACACAGCCCTTCGCGGCCGGGGCCGCTCCCACAAAACACCTGACACAGCGGTGAAATCTTCCACAAGGTTAGTTCTTCAACGAATACTCGAAGCCAGCTCAAATATCGGGATATACATCAGGATCACGATCACCCCGATCAACAACCCGATAAACGTCATCAGCAACGGCTCGAACAACCGCACGAACCACTCCAGCCAGCGGCTCATTTCTTCATCGTAGAAGTCGGCCGTGCGCTCCATCATCTGCCCCAAATTGCCCGACTGCTCGCCCGCGCGCAGCAGGCGCAAAGACACCGGCGTCGACAGTTTATTTTCTTCCAGCGAGCTGGACAGGGCATGGCCTTCGCGGATGCGTTCGGCGGCCTGGTCCAGGCGCGTGCGCGAGCCCGGGTTGAGCAAGCCGCGCACCATGCCCATGGCCGTGAGAATCGGGATACCGCCCTGCAACAAGATGCCCAATGAGCGATAGAAGCGCGCCAGTTCATACATGAACAGGCGTTGGTGCACCGCCGGGACTCGTTCGATCAAGCGGTTGAGCAGGCGTCGAAAGCTGGGCTGGCGCACGAACACGGCCAGGGTCACAAGGGATGCGAACATACTGCCGAACAGCTCGACTTGGTGAGCGTGCAGGAACAGCCCGGCCTGCATCAACACCTGCGACAACCACGGCAAGTTGGAACCCAGCCCTTCGAACACCAGGCTGAAGCGCGGCACCACATAACCCATCAAAAACAGCACCACACCACCCCCCACGATCAGCAGCAGCATGGGGTAGATCGAGGCACTGATGATTTTCTGCCGCACTTCATCCATGCGTTGCCGATAGCTCACGTAACGTCCCAGGGCCTCGCCGACTGCACCGGTCTTTTCGCTGGACTGCACCAGCGCCACGTACAGCGGCGGGAAGATTTGCGGGTGTTGCGCCAGGGCCTGGGAAAACGACTTGCCCTCGTACAACAGCCGCACCAGCCCGTCGAGGGTCTTGC
Source organism: uncultured Pseudomonas sp. (assembly GCA_964453495.1). Taxonomy (GTDB): domain Bacteria; phylum Pseudomonadota; class Gammaproteobacteria; order Pseudomonadales; family Pseudomonadaceae; genus Aquipseudomonas. The sequence goes on from CAYVPI010000009.1 coordinate 50,208, forward strand.
GCGCCTGGGGTGCCGACTCCTTTTCGGCCAGGCTTTCCAGGGCATCGATCAGGGGCAGCCCAGCGTTGAGCAGGGTGGTCAGTTCCTGGCTGAACAACACCAGGGCGAAGGTTTCGCCGCGGCGCAGGCTCAGGCTGGGCATCCGTTGCAAACTGCGCAGGCTGAGCACGCGCAGGCCCTGTTCCTCGGCCTGCTGCCGGGCCTCGGTCGGCCCGCTGGCTTCGATCACCAGTGAGACCACGGCGTTTTTACCGACTGCCTTGAGCTGATAACGCATGGTTTGGCCCTCGCTGGTTACCAGTTGGTGATTTCAGCGTTCTCGCCTTCGCCACCCGGTTGGCCGTCCTTGCCCATGGACAGCAAGTCGTACTCGCCGTTTTCTCCCGGTGAGCGATAGATGTAGTTGCGTCCCCACGGGTCTTGCGGAACGGACTTCTGCAGGTACGGGCCGGCCCAGCGGGTTTCGTCGGTGGGGGCGGCGGTCAGTGCCAGCAGTCCCTGTTCCGAAGAGGGGTAATGGCCGATCTCCAGGCGGTAGAGGTCCAGCGCCTTGGACAGGCCTTCTATCTGCGCGCGGGCCACCTTGGCTTCGGACTTGCCCAATTGGTTGAAGTACTTGGGGGCGACCAGGCCAGCCAGCAGGCCCAGCACCACCAGTACCACCAGCAGTTCGAGCAGGGTAAAGCCTTGCTGACGCCGCAAGGCAGGGTGTTGTTTGTTCGGCATAAGGACCTCCCGAAGGTCAGTGGCGCATCGATGTGCCGCCTCGATTGGGGCTAATGCAAATCCCGTGCTCGTATTCGCCTTTGGCGCTGAAAAGCCCAGCCCGTGGGGGTTGCAGCGTTCCGGCACAGTGCTTGCGTGACAGGTTCAAAGCCCGCCGAAACTGGGGAATTGTCCCCACTTTTCAGGTGGCTTTGGCAGGGAGGTAAGCACATGCGACTGATGATGCTGGTAGTCCTGGCCTGGCTGGCGATGCCCGATGGCGCACAAGCGGATGTCTATGTCTCGGTCAAGGCCGATGGCAGCTATGTCATTTCCAACGTGCACCGCGCCGGGCGCCGTTATACCCAGGTGTACGCCGAGCCTGCCGATTCCGGCACGCCCATCGGCTTGTCGGCTTCCACGGCCGAGCGGCCCTATGCCGAAATGGTTGCGGCGGCAGCCACGGCCAACCAGTTGCCGGAGGCCTTGTTACACGCGGTCATCCAGGCCGAATCGCGCTACAACCCCAAGGCCCGTTCGCAACAAGGTGCCGCTGGCCTGATGCAATTGATGCCCGACACCGCGCGTGAATTGGGGGTCAAGAACGTGCTGGACCCGGCTGCCAATATCCAGGGCGGAGCGCGCTACCTCAAGCGCCTGATGGTGATGTTCGACAACGACATGGCCCTGGCGCTGGCCGCCTACAACGCCGGCCCCAACGCGGTGCTGAGCCGCGGCCGAGTGATCCCGCCGTTCAGTGAAACCCAACGTTATGTGCCCAAGGTGCTGCGCACCTATCGCGCCTTGCAAGGGTTGGCCGCCGATGCGCCGCTTTGATCGTGCATGCCCGGCCGCACCCGCTTTTGGGGCGAATGGCAGCGCCCCCGATAAGTGGGGGTTGTTGGGTAATACCCCAATACATTTTCGAAAAACAAGATTCAACTCATTGAATTTAAACGAAAATAGATATGGCATGCGCCTTGCTAGGGCTGTTTTACCGTTCATCGCCGTGGCGCAATGACCTCCGGAGACAATGACATGAGATGTCAGACTCATACTTCGACCATCAGACACCTGGGCCTCATGGCCATGGCCATGCTGGGTATGGATGCATTCTTCGACAATGAGGCCCAGGCCGCTGCGCGCTGTGAGCGAAACCTGGTGGCCAATGTGGTGGTGCTGGACCAACCCCTGATGTTCAACCGCCTCGGTGCGCAGAACGTCAACGGCATGATCTACGCCCTGCGCCGCGACGTGGTCGATGAGCACAATGTGCCGCTGACCCAGGGCGGGGCCGCCGTACCGGGCAAGGTCAGCCTGCGCCCGGACAAGCGCCCGCGGCCGATGGTGCTGCGTGTCGCCGCCGGCGATTGCCTTAGCATCAACCTGCAGAACCTGTTGACCAACCAGGCCAACCCCCACCATGACCAAAGCCCGGATGCCAGCGAACATGCAGTCGACGCCCAGGTCGCCGACCGTCATGTGGGTTTCGTGGTCAACGGTATGCAAGCGCTCACCAGTATCCAGGACATCTCGACCAACGCCGGGCGCAATGGCAACTTCCTCCTGGCTCCGGGCCAAAGCCGCACCTATAACCTGTTCGCCGAGCGCGAAGGCGCCTTTGCCGCTACCAGCCACGGTGCCACGTTCGGCGGCGAGGGTACCGCCGGCAACGTCGCCAACGGCCTGTTCGCCCAGGTAGTGGTCGTGCCCAAGGGTGGCAAGACCTACCGCAACGTCGTCACCGAAGAAGAAATGCGCCTGGCCAGCACGGGCCGTACGCCCGGCGGGCAGCCGATCGTCAACTACGAGAGCCGCTTCCCGCAGCGCCAACCCTGGATTGCCGAAGGCAAGGCCAACACGCCGATCCTGAGCATGGTCGACGGCAATGAGATCATTTCCAGCGAAACCGATGCCATCGTCCTGGGGCCCAATGCCGACGGCAGCTTCCCGCCCTCGACCTACCCGTTGGAAAGTATTGGCAAGCGCAACCCGGCGATCCCTAACCGGCTCGAACCGTTCCGTGATTTCGCCGCCGTGTTCAACGACGAAACCGCGGTCACCCAGGCGTTCCCCGGCTACTGGGCGGACCCGGTGATGGCGCACATGCTTGAACCGACCCGCGACTCGTTCATGATCAACTACGGTTCGGGCGGCATCGGTGCCGAAGTCATCGCCAATCGCCTGGGCGTGGGGCCGATGCATGACTGCCTGTCGTGCGCCTATGAAGAGTTCTTCCTCAGCGCCCATACCGTCGGCGACGTCGCCATGCTGGTGGACGTTCCAGCCAACGTCGGCCTGGAGCGCGTGATGCCGGGGCAAGTGCCACCGGCCGATCAAGTGGGCATCAAGGCCTCGATGGCGCTGTACCCAGCCGAGCCTTCGAACGTCAACCACAGTTACATCGGTGACTTCGTCAAATTCCGTAACAGCCACAACGGTTACGAACAACACATCTTTCACCTGCACGGCCACCAGTGGCTGTTCAACCCCAATGACGACAACTCGGACTACATGGATGCCCAGGGCATCGGCCCGGGTGCCGGCTACACCTATGAAATCGCCAACGGCGGTTCGGGCAACCGCAACCGGGTAACCGGCGATGCCATCTACCACTGCCACTTCTATCCGCACTTCGCCCAGGGCATGTGGGCCATGTGGCGGGTACACGATGTGTTCGAAGAGGGCACTCGCCTGGAAGTCTCCCAGCAAGGCCAGGATGGCTTTCATACCACCCCGTTCGCCTTGCGCAGCGGCAAGCCGGCCCAAGGTGCGCGGGCATTGCCCGATGGCGAGATTGTCGCCGGTACGCCGATCCCTGCGGTGGTGCCGTTACCTGGCAAGGCCATGCCGCCCATGCCCGGCAAGGTCGAAGTGGTGGCCAAGTTCGGTCAACGCCCGGTTGCGCACGATGGCGAGGAAGAGGAAGAAGACGAGGATGAGGCAGGAGACGATCATCCTGGCAACAGTGAATTGCAGCCAATTGGATCGCTCGCACTGGTGGACCGCAGCGACGCCAACCGCAACGCCGATGGCAGCCTGAAAAACCCTGGTTACCCATTCTGGATCGGCGGCATGGAAAGCACCGTCGGCCAACGGCCACCAACACCACCGCTGGATATGCTCGACCCGGCCAAGGCGCAAGCACTGAAAGCTACCGGCAAGGCCCTGTGGGCCAACTTGGACCCCAATCAGGTGGCAGGCTGGGACGGCGGTTTGCCACGCCATGCCCTGGATGGCGTGGCTTCGGGTGGCGAGGCTGAAGTCATCACCAGTGCCCTGGACCTGTCCAAGCGCATGACCCGCGCCAAACCGGTGTACCTGCCAGAGGAGGGCAACGACGTCGAACAGGCGGCGATGATGTTCCATGCCAAGCCTGATCACCCAAGCTACGCCGTGATGCCGGGTGGCATCGTGCAACCGCGCAACTTCCGCACCAATGGCGCAACGCCGGTGGCGGGGGCACCGTTCTTCGAACCGTGCATGGACGACCGGCAAAAACGCCTGACCACCGCCGCCGGTGCCGGCCTGTTCAACAGTGGCGAGCGCATCGATGGCATGTCGTTCAGTGGCGCGTCGCCGTACTCGGCCGACCGGCCACGCATCTACAAGGGTGCCAATATCCAGTTCGACGCCGTGTTCAACAAGGTCGGCTATCACTTCCCGCAGGCACGGATCATTTCGCTCTGGGAAGACGCCTGGCCTGTCATCAACAAGCAGCGGCCGCCAGAGCCACTGGTGATGCGCACCAATACCTTTGATTGCGTGATGTACCAGCACACCAACCTGATCCCTTCGTACTACGAACTGGACGACTACCAGGTACGCACGCCGACCGACGTCATCGGCCAGCACATTCACCTGCCCAAGTGGGACCTGACCGCTGCCGACGGTTCATCCAACGGCTGGAACTATGAGGACGGTATCCTGGCCCCGGCCGCCGTGGTCGAGCGCATCCATGCCATTCGCGAGTACAACGAGTGCGAAGAGACTGACCCGCGTGACGGTACGGCGGTGTGCCCGCAAGCGAAAAACCATCCGTTCTTCGGCCAGTACGGCCGCAGCGACTGGCTGGGCGCGCGCACGGCCATGCAGCGCTGGTTCGTCGACCCACTGGTGAACACCAAAAATATCGACCGCGGCCTGGGCACCATCTTCACCCACGACCACCTCGGCCCATCGACCCACCAGCAGTTGGGCCTGTACGCCACTGTGTTGGCCGAGCCTGCCGGTTCCACCTGGTTCCATGCCGAAACCGGCGAGCCGCTGTACAACCAGGCCCAGCGCCAGGATGGCGGCCCGACGTCTTGGCAGGCGGTGGTGTCGACCGGCGACAACGATGGCGATGGCCGTAATGACAGCTACCGTGAGTTCTTCCTGGAGTACAGCGACTTCCAGCATGCCTATGAGGCAGGTGTGTATGTCGGTGCCGGCCCGGATGGGGTACCGGACGGCAGTGCCTTCCCGGTCACTTCCGACAGTTTCCGCTACGCGATCAACCCGCCGGTGCGCAAGAACGCGGACAACCTGCTGGAATCGACGACCGAGGTCACCGGTGGGCATGTCCTGGGTTGCCCGAATCGGCCTTGCCCACAAGCCATCTCGGTGGATGACCCGGGCATGTTCGTGGTCAATTACCGTAACGAGCCGGTAGGCTTGCGGGTCTTCGATCCGAACCGCACGGCGCCGGACGGCAAGCCCGGGATGCAGGCCGACGGCATGGCGGGCGATCTTGCCTACGCCTTGCAAAGCCGCACCGACCGCGCGATCCCGGCATTGAACCTGGCACCGTCGGCCATCACCGCCGCGACCGGGCCAACCGGTGGCACCACAGTGTTCCCACCCAACATCAACCGCTTCGGCAGCGAGCCCGGCGACCCGTTCACCCCAATGCTGCGCACCTACTCAGGAGACAACGTGCGGTTGCGCGTGCATGCCGGCGGCCATGAAGAGGAACACAACGTCACCATGCACGGCGTCAAATGGCTGCAGAGCGGCACGGGCTTCGGCAACAGCTCCAACTCGGGCTGGCGCGCCTCGCAGATGGTCGGTATTTCCGAACAGCTGGGCTTTATGGCACCGGTGGCGATGATGTCCAGTTCGGCGGCCACGACCGGCGACTACCTGTACTCCATGGATGCGTCCATGGAAGGGTTCTGGAGCGGCATGTGGGGCATCATGCGCAACTACACCGCCAGCCGTAACGACCTGTTCGCCTTGCCGAACAATCCCAAGCCGATGGGTGCGCGCAACACCGTGGCCTTCGACGGTATCTGCCCACGCTACAGCGCCAACCCAACCGGCATCGGTACCCGGCCGACGGTGCAGCGTAACTATGAAATCGTCGCGGCCCTGGCCAACGATATCCTCAGCAACCCGTTGGCGCTGACCATCGGCGATGCCGCAGGTACCGGCCAGCACGTGGGCGGGCCGTTGAACCCTGGCGGTGGCACCCTGGTGTACAACTCGCGGCCGATGAACATTCCCCTGGCCACCGTGTTCGACCCCGAGGATGGCGAGACCTTCACCATCGGTGGCCAGTCCGGGCCGCTGCACGATCCGACTGCGATCATGTACGTGCGCAAGGCCGACCTCGACCCTGCAACCGGTAAACTCAAGGCCGGCGTACCGATCGAGCCGCTGATGCTGCGTGCCGCCGCCGGTGATTGCATCAACATCACCGTGGAGAACCGTCTGCCCGCGGTCATGCCGGACTTGCCTTCCACCGCAATCATGCAAGGCGTGGTCAAGCGCGACCGCTTCAGTTCCAACGGCGTCACCACCTTCAACAACAACCTGATGCGACCGTCGAGCCATGTGGGCCTGCACGCCCAGTTACTGGCCTACGACATCACCAAGAGCGATGGCTTCAACGTCGGCATCAACCCGGTGCAAACCGTGGCCCCGCGCAGCGGCAACGGCGCGTACTCGACCCGCACCTACCAGTACTACGCCGGGCACCTGGAGCGTGAAGGCAAGCCGGTGTCGCAGTTGGGGCGCAATGTCGACAACATCAACAGCACGGCTATCGAGTTCGGTGGGCTCAACCTGCTGGCGGCCGACGTGATCAAGCAACCGCAGAAAGGCCTGGCAGGCGCCATGAGCGTGCTGCCGGCAGCGGCGACCTGGACCGAAGACGCGCGCAGCCGTGCCTCGGCGACGGTGCAGGCACCAGGGCAGACCGCGTTCCGCGACTTCGCCATGGTTTGGCAGAAGGGCTTGAACATGCGTTGGGCCAACGGCCGTCCGGTGGAGAACATGGCGCCTGAAGGCATGGGCATCCCCAACGATCCGAAGGACAACTCCGGCATGGCGGTCAACTACCGTAGCGAACCGTTGTGGTACCGCTTCGGCATGGCCCCCGATGCGCCGTTTGGCCATGCAGACGGCCATGGGTGGGCGGATGTCCCCAACGCACACATGGCCTACAGCAATGACCTGGTCGGCGGCGACCCGGTGACCCCGGTGTTCTATGCCAAGCCGGGCCAGCCCTTCCGCAGCCACGTATTGCTGCCCAATGGCGGCAGCCGCGGTTCGACCTTCCAGCTCGATGGTCACATCTGGCCGTTGCACGGCTTCCAGGCTGAGAAGTCCGACGCCGGTGGCTTTCCGTTGAGTTCGCCGGGCATCGGTTCGGTGCGCTTTGGCTACAATCCAATGGCCATGTACATCGGCGCCCAGGAAAGCGTACTGCCGGCCGCACACTTCAGCTTCATGCTGCCCAGTGCCGGTGGCGCCAATGCCATCACCGGCGATTACCTGATGCGCGATTACACGGCCTTCGGCAACGTCGGCGGCCTCTGGGGGATCCTGCGCGTCACCAACGAGCCGGAACCAGCACCGGCCCCCGCACCTTGACCCAAGCTGTAGCTGCGCTGGAGGTGCGGACCCGCTGCCGGGCCCGCACCTAAAAAAATAAAACTGCCACCGCGACTTGCCGGTGGTCCAGGAGGGATGTGCAGTGAACGTCTCAATCGTCAAAGGATCCTTTATTGCATTGCTAATGGGACTGCTTTTGGCCGGATTGCTGTACTGGTACGAAGGGCAGTGTGACGATGTCTTACCGTTGGTTACCCCTGGCAAGTCTCAGCAACGGCTGGAGCGCGACGGAGTCGTGATTGATTTTGAAGCGCGCCCGGTCGTCGGGGAAACCCTGACCGAAGGCGCCTTTGCCGACGTTCGTTTCCGGGTCACCGACAGCGCCTCGGGGCAGCCGCTTTCGGGAATCTCCCCCGGTGCCTGGCTCGACCAGTCGCAAGCCCCACAATTGGGGGGCAATGCAGCCAAGAGCTGCAAGGCCAGGGTGGCCCTGTACCTCAAGAGCAGTATTGGCGCGCGGCCATTGCTCGATCTCAACAGCTATTACCTGATGGTGTTGAACAAGGACGCCAGCCTCAGTGTGATCGACCCGTCGGTGTCGGTGGGGGGGGTGACCAGTACCCTGACCCGCATCACCCTCAAGCAACCGCCCATGGACTGGACGGCCAGTGCCGATGACAAGCGGGTGTTCGTGTCCATGCCCAACGCCGGTGAAGTGGCGGTGATCGACGCGGAGAAGTTTCAGGTGCTGTCCAACCTCAGTGCCGGCACCGCGCCGGTACGTGTCACCCTGCAACCGGACGAACGCCTGCTGTGGGTCGGCAACAACGCCAAGGACCAAACCAAGAGTGGGGTGACCATCATCGATGCTCGCTCGCTCAATACCCTCAAGTTTCTTGCCACCGGCAAAGGCCACCATGAAATCGCCTTCAGCAAGGACTTGCGCTACGCCTTTGTCAGTAACCGTGGCAGCGGCACCCTGAGTGTGATCGATGTGGCGAAACTGGAAGTGGTCAAGGAGCTGGCAACAGGTTCGGACCCACTGTCGGTCGCCTACTCGCCCTTGTCTGACGCCGCCTACGTGGCCGACGGGCACGATGGCACCATCACCGTCGTGGACGCCAGCACCTTGCAGGTGCGTAAAGTGATCAAGGACCAGCAAGGCCTGGGGCCGATGCGTTTCAGCGCCGATGGCCGTTTCGCCCTGGTGCTCAACACCCTGGAGGGCAAGGCGCAAGTCATCGATGCCGCCAATGACGAGATCATCCACAGCCTCGATGTCGCCCCCGAGCCGTTCCAGCTGACCTTTACCAAGGCTTACGCCTATGTCCGTGGCCTGGCCTCGCCGCGGGTGACCATGATCAACCTGTCGACCCTGGGCAAGGGCCGGCAACCTGTACTGCAGAGTTTCGAGGCCGGCCCTGCGGCGCCGAAGCTGGCCGGTGACTTGCCGCTGGCGGCTGGCTTGAGCCCTTCGCGTGACGACAACTCGGTGTTCGTGGTCAACCCGGTCGACAACACCACTTACTTCTATGCCGAAGGCATGAACGCGCCGATGTCGGGTTACCCCAACCGTGGCCATACCGCCCGCGCCGCCATGGTCATCGACCGCAGCCTGCGTGAGGTGGAGCCAGGGGTCTATAGCTCACGGGTGAAACTGCCGGCGGCAGGCAAGTTCGACGTGGCTTTTTTGCTCAACCAACCGCAGATCGTGCACTGCTTCAACACCGAGGTGGAAATCGACCCGGCCGTGGAAAAAGCCCTGGCCACGCCGCGCCTGGAATTCCTCATGGACAAGGTGGCAGCGCCGTTGGGCAGCCCGTTCAAAGTGCGCCTGCGGGTAGTCGAAGGGCGTAATGGCAGCCCGCTCAAGGGGCTCAAGGACCTGCAGCTGCGTTACTTCCTCGCGCCTTCCTCACCTGCCCGGGAAGTGCCGACCGAAGAGGTGGCCGATGGCATCTACGAAGCCGCCCTGCAGTTGCCCGAAGTCGGGGCTTACTACCTGCATGCCCGCTCAGCGACCCTGGGCAGCGCGTTCGATAAACAGACCTACACCAGCCTGCGCGTGCTGCCGGGCAAACCGTCGATCATCCCTGCGTCACAGACCCTGAGCCAGCCATAAGGAGCAACACATGAAAGCCATGACAGCGAACCTAGCCCTGGCCCTGTGCGGTGTTTTCGCCTCGGGTGGTCTGGTGCAGGCTCATAACGGCGGCGACCATGCCCAGCATGAACAGCAGGCCGCGCAAACCCGGCAGGACAGCGCCCAGGTTGCCTTCGCCGATGTCTCCCTGCTGGACCAGGACGGCAAGCCGGTGCGCCTGAGCCAGGACCTGGTGCGCGACCGCATCGTGGTCATGGGTTTCATCTACACCAGCTGTACCACGGTGTGCCCGGTGGTGTCGTCGATCATGAGCAAGGTGCAGACGCAATTGGGCGGGCGGGTCGGCGATGATGTGCAACTGGTGTCGATCAGCATCGACCCGCAAAGGGACGATCCGCCGCGCCTGCAAGGCTATGCCAAGAAATTCCAGAACGGCCCCGGCTGGAGCTGGCTGACCGGCAGCCCGCAGGCCATCAGCGACACGCTCAAGGGCCTGGGTACCTGGACTGCCGACTACCGCAACCATCCGCCGCTGATCATGGTGGGCGATGGCCGCAGCGATCACTGGACCCGCTACTACGGTTTCACCGACCCGGCGCTGTTGGTCAAACGCGTTCAGGAGCTGGGAGCGGCGAGGGTGCATGCCCGGCATACCGCCGTCGCCCTGGGGGAACAACCATGAACGCGCTCAACTGGTTGACCCTGGCTCTGTGCTGCTGGGCGGTGCCGGCGTTGGCCCATGAGGGGGCCGAGCATGCTGGCGCGCCGACTCCGACTCCGCCCCCTGCATCGACGCCCGCAACCGGTACCCACGATGCCCAGACCTATTTCACCGACACCGAGCTTCTTGACCAGGATGGCAAGCCGGTGCGGTTCTACAGCGATGTGTTGAAGAACCGCGTGGTGCTGCTCAATGTGATCTTCACCCATTGCAACGACGCGTGCCCGTTGATCACGCGCAAGCTCAAGGAGGTTCGCGATGCCTTGGGTGAGCCGTTGGCCAGCCAGGTGTATTTCGTGTCCCTGACCAGCGACCCGAAAAACGATAGCCCGGCGGTGCTCAAGGAGTTTGCCCGCGAGCAGGGCGTGGACAATCCCAACTGGTTGTTCCTGACCGGCGAGCAGGCGCAGATGGACCTGGTGCTGGGCCGCCTGGGCCACCTGATACCCAGCCCCGAGCAGCATTCGACCCAGTTGATCGTGGGTGATGTGGCCAACAAACGCTGGAGCAAGATCCGTCCCGATGCACCCGCCACGGCCATTGCCCAGCGCTTGCAATTGTTAACCTTGCCTGTTGCCGGGCGCTGAGCAACCATGGCCGCCCTTAAGCCTTATGCCCTGTGGATGTGCTGCCTGCTGGCGCTCAGCGGGCTGGCCCATGGGCTGGAATTGACCCCCGCCGAAGCTGCCGGCAAACGCCTGTACCGCGAAGGCGTGTCGGCCCAGGGGGCGCAATTGTCGGCACGTATCGGCGCGTCCGGCATGCTCATCGGCGCCCAAGCCGTGCCCTGTGCCAATTGTCATGGCGATGACGGCCGCGGCCGGCCTGAAGGCGGTGTGCGGCCGCCGGATATTACCTGGCGACGCCTGAGCACCCCCTACGGGCAATCGACCAATGGCCGTCAGTACCCGGCCTACACCGAGGCGTCACTGGCCAGGGCCATCAGCCAGGGCCGTGACTCCGCTGGCAATCAATTGGACCCGGCCATGCCGCGTTTCGTGCTGACGCTGCGCGACCAGGCCAACCTGACCGCTTACCTCAAACGCCTGGAGGACGACCGCGACCCCGGCCTGCAAGCGCAGCGCCTGCGCCTGGGAACATTGTTGCCACGGCGTGGCCCCTTGGCAGAATTGGGCGATACGGTCGCCCGGGTACTGGCTGCGTCCGTCGAGCAGATCAACCAGGCCGGGGGCATCCATGGCCGCACCCTGGAGCTGGTAAACGTCGATCCCGGGCCGGACAAGGAAAGCGCCCGGGCCGCCTTGCACTCGCTGATCGGCAGTGAGCAGGTGTTTGCCCTGGTCGCACCCCTGGCGCCGGCACTGGACGATGAAATGGCTGGCCTGTTGGAGCAGGCAAAAGTGCCGTTGGTGGGCGCGCTGTCATTGTTTGGCGCCCCCCTGGCCGGTGGACAGATCTTCGAACCATTACCGGGATTGCGCGAGCAAATGCTGGCGCTGGCCCAATATGGCGCAGCTACCTTGCAGTTGCAGCAGAGCGAGGCTGTGATCGTGCACCCGGCAGACAAGAGCCAGGCGGGGCTGGCCCAGCGTCTTGCCGACGGCCTGCGCAGCCAGGGTTGGAGCAAGGTCCGCCAGGCTGCCGACAACAGCGACGATGTCCAAGCCTTGCAAGGTGCCCAGGCGGTGTTCTACCTCGGCCAGGCCACAGGTTTCGTGCGCCTGGCGTCGCACCTGGAGCTTGCCGGGCAAACGCCCTACCTGTTTGCCGCCTCGACCCAGGTGGCGGGGGAGGTGTTGCAGGTGCCGCAGGTCTTTACCGAACGGGTGTTCCTGGCCTACCCCTTCGTGCCTGAAGACTGGACGGAAGCGGGCAGGATGGCCTTGACCGCGTTGCGCCAGCGTACCGGCCTGGGGGGCCAGCATGCGGTACTGCAGGTGGGTGCCTACTGCTCGATGCTGTTGCTCAGCGAAGGCTTGAAACGGGCGGGGCGCAATGTCAGCCGGCAAAGCCTGATCGAGGCGGTCGAGAGCCTGCACGACTTTGATACCGGGCTCACGCCCCAATTGAACTTCGGCCCCGGTAAACGCCTGGGCTTGAGCGGTGCGCATATCGTGCGGGTGCAACTGCCCGAGCAGCGCTTTTATTCGATGGGCCCGTTCGTTCAGGTCCCCTAGAGGTCAACGTCCATGAAAGCCGCGTATTGGCTGGTGCTGTCACTGGTGGTGCTGTCGAACGGGCAGGCGCAGGAGCAGGCCGTGGCAGCGCGGGTCAATGGTGTACCGATTACGGAGTTGCGCCTGGACCGCTACTTTGCCGATTACCTGCAGGCCCAGGGCCGGGCCGTGGCCAGCATACGCAACCCTAGCGCCTACAAGCGCCTGCGCCAGGCCGCGCTGGATGAACTGATCGATAAACAATTGCTGCTCGAGGCAGCGCGAGAACGTGGGCTGGTCGCCGATGAACACGCCGTGGAGGCGCAACTGACGACCTTGCGTGGCAACTTCGGCTCGCCACAAAACTTTGACCGGCGCCTGGCCGAAGCGGGCTTTGACGAGACCAGCTTTCGCCAGTACCTGCGCGAGGAGTGGGCCGCCCAGCAGGTTTTCAGTGAGTTGACACGTACCCCTGAGCCCACGCCCGCCGAAGTCGAGGCCGCGTGGCTGCGGGCCAACCCCGGTGCGCTGTTGAAATTAGCCGATAGCCCTCAGAACCAAAGTTCATCCCCCCCTGTCGAACGGGCTAGAGAGCTTGCTATGGTTAGAGAAATGATTATCAACCAGAGACAGGCCCAAGCCCGTGCACAAGCGCTCAAGCAATTGCGCTCGCGCAGTCGAATCGAACTGGCACGCGATCAGTAGATTCTATGCCCCCCAACATTGGGGGAAACAGAATTGGGCAGCAATCACTGTTCCCCGGATGTGGGGGAGGTGGTTGGCTAGGTGTAAAATTAATTAGCTAAATCAGCCACATGGCTAAGTGGCATTATCCCTATCGGGTCTGGCATGAAGTGTGCGTAAGCCTAAGTAAGGTGCGCACTCCCAGGTCAGATACAGGGCTTGATTGTTTTAGGAGACCACCTTGGCAAACACAGTATTGGTAGTCGAGGACGAACAAATCCTTGCACAGAACCTCAAGGCGTTTCTTGAGGCCAAGGGCCTGGATGTCCGTGTAGCTCACGACGGTGCCAAAGCCATAAGCCTTGCCCAAGGCTTTGCCGCCGAAGTGGTCGTACTGGATTTTCGCTTGCCCGACATGGAGGGGTTCCAGGTACTCGAAGCAGTCCGCCACAACAGGAAATGCCACTTTGTATTGATGACCGCGCATCCGAGTGACCAGGTTTTCGAACGCGCAAGTCAGCTGGGCATAGGCCACATCCTGTTGAAACCGTTTCCATTGGTGGAGCTGGCGCGAGTGGTCTGCGACCTGGTCGGGTTGAGATTCGAAAGTACGCCGGGGCAGCACGGTGAAGGTTTCGTCGAACGGCGCCAAAGCAGGACCGAGAGTTTCCCGTTGCAGTTGTTTGATGGGAGTTGGGTATTGGCGGAACGTCGAAACGGTACTTCGACAGCCCCGGTTCCCGACGCGCCGCAGCAGGCAAACGGGGAGTAGGGGCGCGTACAGACGACATGTGCTGGCGCGCCGGATGGGTGAAAGCCCCGGAGCGTTGGAGTGCATGCCATGGAACGTCTGTCCTTTGCTGCGTTACCGCCGTCAGTCGACGCCCTGCCTGAACCTACGCCATTGCGTTTCGCCCGGGCCGTTCTACAGCAAGCCCGGAGCACCGCCAGCGAACAGGGCGAGCGCGTCCTGCAAAGCCTTGAAACCCTCTCGGCACTAGCCCCCCGTGAATTCACCCGTTGCCTGGGCAACACCCTGCATTACCCGGTACTCGACAGCGAAAGCCTGTTCGCCACCGCCCCTGTGTTCGAGCGCATCACCCTGGCCCAGGCCATCAAGCGCGAATTCGTCATGGTCCAGCTGGGCGGCGAGCTGGTCGGTGTGTTCGCCGACCCCTTCGACGAAAAACGCCTGGCCTGGATCGATGAAAGCCTGCGCGGCGCGCCCTTGTACCTGACCCATGCCGCCGACCTTGCGGCCTACCTGGCGCGCCACGAAGAAAGCTTCCACGCCGTTGAGTCGCTCAACGCCCAGGCCGACTTGGGCGACGTGCACGAGGTGCTGGAAAGCCTGTCGCTGACCAGCATCAGTGAAGACGCAAGCGTGGTGGTCAAGCTGGTCAACTCCACCCTGTACGATGCCCTGAAGATGCATGCCAGCGACATTCACCTGGGCATGACCGGCAACGGCCTGGTGATCAAGTACCGCATCGACGGGGTACTGAACAACGTCAGCAAGGTGCAGGGCAGTGAATTCGCCGACCAGGTGATTTCCCGGGTCAAAGTCATGGCCGAACTGGACATCGGCGAAAAGCGCGTGCCTCAGGACGGGCGCTTCAAGATCGGCATCAGCGGCCGCCAGATCGACTTCCGGGTGTCGATCATGCCCAGCATCTTCGGTGAAGACGCGGTGCTGCGGGTGCTGGACAAGCAAGACCTGGCCGACCGCGCCAACGGCGTGCGCCTGGAGTCCCTGGGCTTCGAAGACGCCACCCTGGTGCAGCTGCGGCGCCTGGCGGCCGAACCCTACGGGATGGTCCTGGTGACCGGCCCCACCGGCAGCGGCAAGACCACCACCCTCTACGCCATGATCACTGAGATCAACCATGGCGTGGACAAGATCATCACCATCGAAGACCCCGTCGAATACCAACTGCCCGGTGTGCTGCAAATCCCGGTCAACGAAAAGAAAGGCCTGACGTTTGCCCGCGGCCTGCGCTCGATCCTGCGCCACGACCCGGACAAGATCATGGTCGGCGAGATCC
>CAYVPI010000010.1:0-64586 GCA_964453495.1 uncultured Pseudomonas sp.
TACGCCTGCACACTCACCTGGCCGAAACCCTCGACGAAGAAGACTTCTGCCTGCAGCGCTTCGGCCTGCGTACCGTCGACTACCTGGACAGCGTCGGCTGGCTTGGCCCGCGTACGTGGCTGGCCCACGGTATCCATTTCAACCCGGACGAAATCGCTCGCCTGGGTGCCGCGGGTACCGGGGTTTGCCATTGCCCGAGCTCGAACATGCGCCTGGCCTCGGGCATTTGCCCGACCATCGAACTGACTGATGCTGGCGCCCCACTGGGCTTGGGCGTCGATGGTTCGGCGTCCAACGATGCCTCCAACATGATCCTCGAGGCACGCCAGGCCCTGTATATCCAGCGCCTGCGCTATGGCGCCGCAGCCATTACCCCCGAACGCGTACTGGGCTGGGCGACCAAGGGCTCGGCACAGTTGCTCGGGCGTACCGACATCGGCGAATTGGCCGTAGGCAAGCAGGCTGACCTGGCGCTGTTCAAGCTCGACGAACTGCGTTTCTCCGGCAGCCACGACCCGATTTCGGCGCTGCTGCTGTGCGGTGCCGACCGTGCCGACCGAGTCATGGTCGGTGGCCAATGGCGCGTGGTGGATGGCCAGGTGGAAGGGCTGGATCTCCAGCAATTGATCGCCGACCACCGTCAGGCTGCACGCGAACTGATCGCTGGCTGAGGTCGTTTATAACCCCAATATCGCCAGCATGATGAACGTGGCGAACAGCACGAAATGGGTCATCCCTTCGATGGCGTTGGTTTCGCCATCGTTGAGGTTGACCGCACTGACGATCAGCGTGATGAAGACCATGACCGTCTGGACCGGGGTCATGGCCATCTGAAACGGCTGGCCGGTGTACAAAGCCATGGCCTCCATCGCCGGTACTGTCAGGATTACCGTGGACAGTGAAGCGCCCAGCGCAATATTGACCACCGATTGCATGCGGTTGGCCAGGGCGGCGCGCAATGCCGTCAGGATTTCCGGGGCGGCGGAAATGGCCGCCACCACAATGGCGGTCAGCACCGGCGGTGCGCCACTTCCCTCCAGGCCATAGTCAAGCGTCACCGACATCACTTCGGCCAATGCACCAATCACCACCACACCAAACACCAGGATGCCAATCGACAGCGCCTTGTTGATGGGGGGGTGTTCGGCGGTCATAGCTCGCCGCTTTTTCTGTGGATAACTGTAACTGAAGAAGTAACTGTGCGGCCCGACCTGCATGCGCAAAAACAGGGCGTACAACACCACCATGGCACCGATGGTGAAGGCCGAGTAAACCCGCCAGACCTCTTTGGGGATAAATTCGGGAACGACCATCGACACCCCCATGGCCGTCATGATCATGACGCCATAGGTGCGCGCCGAATCGTCGTTATAAGGCTGCTCGCCATGCTTGAGCCCGCCCATCAGGGCCGCCAGGCCGAGGATGCCGTTGATATCAAGCATGACAGCCGAATAGATGGTGTCGCGCACCAGCGTCCTGGAGGGTTCGTTGCTCATCATGATCGCCAGGATCACCACTTCCACCAACACCGCAGCCAGGGTCAGTATCATCGTGCCGTAAGGGTCGCCGACTTTTTCCGCCAGAAACTCGGCATGCTGGGCGACCCGCATCGAGGCACACACAATCGCTGCCACCAATACGATACCGCCAGCCAGCGCAATACCATGCCCTTGCCCCAGCAGCCAGGGCTCCAGCGGGTAGGCCAGCAAGGCCATTACGACCGCCAGCAGCAGGAAGGCTTCTTGCTTGAATAGTCTCGGCATCGAAGGCCCTGAGTCATTAACGCTTCGATAGTGACTTTAGCTGCACTTTACGCCGTAACGCCGGACGCAATCCCACCCAGTGCCTGCCGGCACTGTAGAATGAACGCCATATGCACCTGATGAGACCCCGCTATGTACGACTGGCTTAACGCCCTGCCCAAGGCCGAACTGCACCTGCACCTGGAAGGTTCGCTGGAGCCCGAACTGCTGTTCGCCCTGGCCGAACGCAACAAGATCGCCCTGCCGTGGAACGATGTCGAAACCCTGCGGGCAGCCTATGCGTTCAACAACTTGCAAGAGTTTCTCGACCTTTATTACCGCGGCGCCGACGTACTGCGTACCGAACAGGATTTCTATGACCTGACCTGGGCGTACCTGCAACGTTGCAAGGCGCAAAACGTTATCCACACCGAGCCTTTCTTCGACCCGCAAACCCATACCGACCGCGGCATTGCCTTTGAAGTGGTCCTCAATGGCATCGCCAGTGCCCTCAAGGATGGCCAACGGCAACTGGGTATCAGCAGCGGCCTGATCCTGAGCTTCCTGCGCCACCTGAGCGAAGAGCAAGCGCACAAGACACTGGACCAGGCGCTGCCCTTGCGCGACGCTTTCGTTGCAGTGGGCCTGGACAGTTCGGAAATGGGTCACCCACCCCGCAAGTTCCAGCGCGTTTTCGATCGGGCACGCAGCGAAGGTTTCCTGACCGTCGCCCATGCCGGCGAAGAAGGCCCGCCCGAATACATCTGGGAAGCCCTCGACCTGCTCAAGATCGAGCGAATCGACCATGGCGTACGGGCCATCGAGGATGAGCGGTTGATGCAGCGCATCATCGATGAACAAATTCCGTTGACCGTCTGCCCGCTATCCAACACCAAACTGTGCGTTTTTGATGATATGAAACAGCACAACATCCTCGAGATGCTCGAGCGTGGCGTGAAAGTAACAGTGAACTCTGATGACCCCGCATATTTCGGTGGCTATGTAACGGAGAACTTCCATGCCCTGTACACCCACTTGAGCATGAGCGAAGACCAGGCCAGGCGCCTGGCCCAAAATAGCCTGGACGCGCGCCTGGTCAAGCCTTGACCTGGATGGGCGCCCGTCACAGCGAGCCCGGTGCCTGACAAAGTTGCTTCAAGCCGGCTATAGCAACCCGGCTTGAAGCGGCGACTGGCATTCAATGCCTGCGCCGCTTTCCAGGTGAGCAATGCTGGCAATCTCCCGCAAGCCCATCGGCGTCACTTTGACAGCCCGGCTGTCATCGCTGTGCTTGAGCCAACCAGATTGAATGAACAGCTGCAACAAGCTGGCGCCCAATGCACCTCCCAGGTGCGGGCGCCTGTCACTCCAGTCGCTGCAGCAAGTGCAGGGTGCCTGCTTGTGGCCACGCACCAGTGCCTGGGTGTAAATACCATACCTGGCCAGCGCCACGCTGCCCTTGGACGTCACCTCGATTCGGTTGTCCACAGACGCTATCCAACGTGCGTCGAGCAACCGTTGATAAAGCTGGACTGCAACTTCTCCACTTAAATGGTCCTGGCAGATTCTCGCCTTGCGCATCGACAGCGGGGCCTGGGGCAGTTGCATGTCGGCATCGATGCCCTCGTGCACCACCGTATTGGCAACCGATACACAGGCCAACGCCTCAACGGCAACGCCCACTTCCGGTGCCGCCAGGCGGAAGAACCGTTGGCGCCCCCTTGCTTCGCGCTTCAATAGACCACCAGCCGATAACCGCGCCAGATGCGCACTGGCGGAGGAGTGGCTCAAGCCAGCTAATGTAGCCAGTTCATCGGCGGCCCGCGCTGTTCCATCGATCAGCGCCCAGATCATTGCACTGCGTTTGGGGTCTGCCAACAAAGAGGCAATCTGGCTGATACAAGGTATATGTTCCATGCTTCACTCCCTGTTAAAACATTAGGTCTGCATTGCGAATGGGAAAGCCACACCATGGCAGAGTCATCTTGTAGAGGGCGACTTGGCCCACCATGGAAAAATCTCTTGCTGGCAATCCGTGCCCAACCAGTATAAGCGCCCCTACATCCATACAATTGAACGAAAAACAGTGACCGTATAGTTTTTCTCCAATTGCGCCTTTCGCTATGACGGAGCAGTGCAGACATATTTTCTTACCACGTTCTCCAAGAACCTCGTCCGCCCCTTGTAACTCATAGCCTTACATGAATTCAAACACGACAAGGCGTTCTCCGACACAAGAAAAGCCTACAGACAAGTTCTATAAAACAGGCAAAAAAAACCGCATGCTATTTTTCACAAGAAAATTTATGCACACACTAAATAAAAAGTTCGCAAGATAGACTTCAAACATATCCAAGGCTTGAGACTAAATTTCATACACGTAAATAGTCGGACATCTGAGTCAACAGTAACTCGCAGCGGGTCTTGAGCATATCGCGCAACAGCCGTACCGGCTTGCTGAGTTGCGCCCGATGAGCACACAAGAGATTGAGCGGCGCACTTTCGCCACGCAAATGCGGCAAAAGCACCTGGAGCCTCCCGGCCTGTACGTCCGCCGCCACATCCAGCCACGACTTATAGGCAATCCCTTCTCCTGCAAGTGCCCATAAGCGCACCACATCGGCATCATCGGAGAACCGATTGCCGCTCACGGCAATACTCGCTTCCTGCAGGCCATCGTAAAAAAGCCAATGGTCATGAATCCTGTCACCGAGCATGAACAGCAGACAATTATGCTGGGCAAGCTGTGCGACCTCCTTCGGCTCCCCATGACGCGCAATGTAAGCCGGGGCAGCGCAAAGTACGCGACGATTGTTGGCGGCCACCGGCAATGCCACCAAACTCGAATCACCGGGCTCGCCATAGCGCAGAGCAATATCCACCGGCTGGCGAAACAGGTCGGCGAGACGATCAGCCAACAGTAGGCGCAAGATGAGTTTCGGGTGTTGGCGCTGAAAATCATCCAGCCAGGGCAGGAGCACATTGCGGCCAAAGTCCGAGGGGGCTGACAACTGCATGACGCCACTGACATCCTCCTGACCACGGTCGAGCAGACGCCGGCCTTCGTCCAGGCTATTCAAGGCGGCACGTGCGTAAACCAGAAAGCCTTGGCCCTGAGTGGTCAGGCGCAAGCTGCGGGTGGAGCGGGCCAGAAGGCGAACCCCCAATTGCTGCTCAAGTCGCTTGAGGGCCGCACTGGCCACTGCCGGCGACATGTCCATTGCTCGCGCCGCCGCCGACAAGCTGCCCAGCTCGGTAGCGTGAACGAATAGTTGCAGATCGTCGAAGCGCAGCATGCGCATGCCCCACTGATTATCAAAAATTAATTGAAAGAGTCTGCAGTATTAGCGGCTTTTATCTGAAAGTGAATTAGCCAATCATCCCTTCATCGTTTGCACCCTGCCGTTCAGCCGCCCTGGAGACTTCCATGAAAGCCATCGCCTACTACCATTCACTTCCCATCACCGACCCGCATGCGTTGCAGGACGTTGAATTGCCAGACCCCGTTCCCGGCACACGCGACCTGCTGGTAGAGGTCAAGGCTATTTCGGTCAATCCCGTCGATACCAAAGTGCGCCAGAACGTCCAGCCCGAAGGTGGCGCAGCCAAAGTGCTGGGTTGGGACGTGGCCGGTGTGGTCAAGGCCGTGGGCAGCGACGTCAGCCTGTTCCAGCCGGGTGACAAGGTCTTCTATGCCGGCTCCATTGCCCGTGCGGGTGCCAACAGCCAGTTGCATGTGGTCGATGAGCGGATCGTCGGGCACATGCCTGCCAGCCTGGGTTTCGCCGAGGCCGCGGCCTTGCCGTTGACGGCCATTACCGCCTGGGAACTGCTGTTCGAGCGTTTGCAAATCCGCGAAGGTGCGGTCGATGAAGGGAAAAGCCTGCTGATTGTCGGGGCTGCCGGCGGGGTGGGCTCGATCCTCACTCAACTGGCCAGTCAATTGACGGGGCTGAAGGTCATCGGTACGGCTTCGCGCCCAGAAACTCAGGCCTGGGTGCGTGAAGTGGGCGCAGATCTGGTCCTGGACCACAGCCGGCCACTGGCTGCAGAACTCAAGCGCCACGGTATGTCGAACGTCACTCATGTCGCCAGCCTGACCCAGACCGACCAACACCTCGATCAACTCGTTGAGGCCCTGGCACCACAAGGCAAGCTGGCTCTGATCGACGACCCCAAGCAACTGGACGTGACCAAGCTCAAGCGCAAGAGCCTGTCATTGCACTGGGAGTTCATGTACACCCGCTCGCTGTTTGAAACACCGGACATGCTCGAACAACACAACTTGCTCGAACGGGTAGCCGAACTGATCGACGCCGGCACCCTGAAAACCACCCTGGGCGAGCACTTCGGCACCATCAATGCCGCCAATCTGCGTCGCGCGCACGCGCTGCTGGAAAGTGGCGCTGCCAAGGGTAAAATCGTACTCGAAGGCTTTTGAACCCGGCACAAGACTGTGACTTGCCCATGCCACCGGGCGTGGGCAGACCGTCAGTCCGGCAGTTTGCCGCACTCGCGCCATCGGCTGCCGGCGGGACTACACTTTTGGCCTTCACCAACCAAAGGTAATCCGCGATGGACATCCTCGTTACGGCAGCAAACGGCCAATGGCAGGTGCGCATGGACCAGCACGTGGTGAAATTTCGCAGTGAAGCCGAGGCGCAGCGCTTCGTCGCCACCCTGCAAGCCCGCCTCAGAGCGCCCCACCCCATCCCCCAGCGGGCCGCCAATTAACCCCTGGCCGCCTGCAACCGCCGCGTCATCACCACCACTGTCACTGCTGCCAACCCGCACAGGCTGATAACAATTGCCATGGGCAGCGCAGTGCCATCGTGCAGTACCCCCACCAGCGCCGAGGCTGCGGCCGCCACACTGAACTGCAGGCAACCGAGTAGCGCCGAAGCGCTACCTGCCCGGGCGCCTTGCCCGTTCATGGCGCACGCCGAGGCATTGGGCACGATACCCCCCAGGCTGGCGATACAGACGAACAGCGGGATCAGCAATGGCCACAGCGCCTGGGTATGCAAACTGCTCACAGCCAACAATGTCAGCCCTGCAGCCAGATAAATCCAGATAGTTCGCGACAGCAGGAACGCCGGCCCGCGCTTGGCCAGCAAGCGAGCATTGACCTGCGCCGCCAGGATGAACCCCGCCGCGTTGGTACCGAACAGCCAACCATAGTGCTCGGCCGGAACACCATAAAGCTTGATGAAGACAAACGGCGAACCGGCGATGTAGGCAAACATGCCGGCCAGGGTAATGCCGCCGGTCAGGGCGTGCCCGATAAATATCCTGTCCTTGAGCAAACGCCCGTATTGGCTCAATGCACCGGACAAGGGCTGTCGTGGCTGATTGGCCGGCATGCTTTCCGGTAGTCCGACCGCGACCGCCAATGCGCAGAGGGCACTGAACAGGGTCAGGGCGATAAAGATCGACTTCCAGCCATAGAGGTTGACCAGCAAGCCGCCAAGCATCGGTGCAAGGATCGGTGCAAGGCCCATCACCAGCATCAGTTGCGAGAAAACCTTGGCCGAGGCTACCGCATCGCATTTGTCACTGACAATCGCCCGCGACAACACCATGCCAGCACATCCACCCAAGGCCTGCACGAAGCGGGCAGCAATCAGGGCATCGAGGCTTGGCGCGTAGGCACAAGCCAATGAAGCCAGGGTAAACAGCATCACCCCTACCAACAAGGGAATACGCCGACCAAAACGGTCCGCCACCGGACCGTAGGCCAGTTGGCCGATGGACAGGCCAAGGAAATACGCGGCAAGGGTGGTCTGAATGTGCTTCTCATCGGTGGCGAAGGCTGTTGCCATCGCCGGGAAGCCGGGGAGGTAGAAATCGATCGCCAACGGACCGAACGCACTCAAGGCGCCAAGAATCAGGATTATTCTCAGGTTCATCAGGAATCCAAAGCAGACAGGGCAGCACGCTAGTCTAACTGCCTTGGATCCATTGTGCGGTCCGTGGGGGCTTCATTCATGAAAAACTTTGAATCAAAAACTACAGCGCCGTGACCTCATAACCCTCCTCCTTGATCAGGCCAATGATCTGTTGCGCATCCAACGAACTCTCGACCCGCACCTGGCCCTTGCCCAGGTCTACGTCCACCGACGCGGCTTCGTCCTGGCGTTTTACCGCTGCAGTGACAGCCCTGACACAGTGGCCACACGACATACCTTGCACATTGAATACTTGCATGAGGGTTACGCTCCTGTTGACGGTTTGATTCAGCTTCAGCCTTGCCATCGTGGCAAGGTCAAGTTCTTCGCACGGCTGCCGGGCTGGAAATCCTCGCGCGGCTGCTCCAAGCTGCAGCATTGATTCAATAGCAGGAGATTGCCCCATGCGCTGGGCGACATTGAGCCTCATCAGCGTGCTTGGCTTGTTTACCCTTGTTCAGGGGGCGAGTGCCGTACAAGACTACGCTGTGCTGATCATTTCCCGGGAACGGCTGGAGGTCGCGACGTCCTGTGAAATAGGCCTGTATATCGATGACCAACTGGCCGGCCGCCTGTTCCAGGAGCAGTCGACCTCGTTCAATCTCCCGCCCGGCCCGACCTCGATCCGCCTGCGTCTGTTGCCCGGGCAGGCACCCGGATGCGCGCCGGGCATCCAGCGTGCCGACAGCGGCAGCGTGCTCAACCTGCGTGCGGGTCAAATCAGCAAATATCGGATTGCCATGGGTCAAAACGGGCTTTACCTGAAACAGGCAGGCTTGGGTTACTGAACCCCACTTGACCTTACCCACGTGTCAAGGTTGATGCTGGGAGCCTGTTCAGGGAGGTACACCCATGCTCGAACCCACGATATTCGATCTGCCTATTGCCGGCATGACGTGCGCAAGCTGCGCCGGCCGTGTTGAACGCGCCTTGCGCAACGTGGAGGGCGCCGCTGCCGTCAGCGTCAACCTGGCGACCGAACAGGCCCGCGTGCAAGCGCCAGCCGATCGCCTGCCCGCCTTGCTTGAAGCTGTTGCGGGCGCCGGTTACAGCGTGCCGGCGCAAACCCTGGAACTGGAAATCGGCGGCATGACCTGTGCCTCCTGTGTCGGGCGAGTCGAACGCGCCTTGGCGAAGGTTCCAGGAGTCAGTAAGGCCGAGGTCAACCTGGCCACGGAGCGCGCTCACATCCATCTGATTGGCCAGGTAGCTCCGGCTGTGCTGATTGCAGCAGTCGGCCAGGCCGGTTACAGCGCCTCTCTACCCCAGACCGGCGGTTGTGCCCGTGACGATGTCGAACAACGTTTACGTAAAGAACGCTGGGCCCTGGGCCTGGCCATTGCCCTGGCGTTGCCACTGGTTTTGCCCATGTTGCTGCAACCACTGGGCATTCACTGGATGCTTCCGGCCTGGGTGCAATTCGTGCTGGCGACCCCCGTACAGTTCATTTTCGGCGCGCGCTTCTACGTTGCAGCCTGGAAAGCGGTCAAGGCCGGCGCCGGCAACATGGACCTGCTGGTGGCCATCGGCACCAGCGCCGGCTACGGCCTGAGCCTCTATGAATGGGCCCGCGCCAGCGCAGGTGAGATGCCCCATTTGTACTTCGAAGCCTCGGCGGTAGTGATCGCCCTGATCCTGCTCGGCAAATACCTGGAAAGCCGCGCCAAGCGCCAGACCGCCAGCGCCATCCGCGCCCTGGAAGCCCTGCGCCCGGAACGCGCTGTGCAAGTGATCGACGGCCGCGAACAGGAAGTGGCGATCACCGTGCTGCAGTTGAACGACCTGGTGCTGGTCAAGCCCGGTGAACGCTTCCCGGTCGACGGAGAAGTCATCGAAGGCCAAAGCCATGCCGATGAAGCATTGATCAGCGGCGAAAGCCTGCCCGTGCCCAAGCAACCCGGCGACAAGGTCACCGGTGGCGCCATCAACGGCGAAGGCAGGTTGCTGGTGCGCACACTGGCGCTAGGTACCGAAACCGTTCTGGCACGGATTATCCGCCTGGTCGAAGATGCCCAGGCGGGCAAGGCGCCGATCCAGAAGCTGGTGGACCGGGTCAGCCAGGTCTTCGTGCCAGTGGTATTGCTCTTGGCACTGGCCACAGTGCTGGGCTGGTGGCTCAGCGGTGCCCCCATCGAAACGGCCATCATCAATGCCGTGGCCGTGCTGGTCATCGCCTGCCCATGTGCGCTAGGCCTGGCCACGCCGACGGCAATCATGGCCGGCACCGGTGTTGCCGCACGTCATGGCATTTTGATCAAGGATGCCGAAGCCCTGGAGCGCGCCCATGCGGTCACCAGCGTAGTCTTCGACAAGACCGGCACGCTGACCTCTGGTACCCCGCGAGTTATCCACAGCCATGCTCTGGATGGCAACGAACAACAACTACTGCAACTGGCCGGCGCCCTGCAACGTGGCAGTGAACACCCGCTAGCCAACGCCGTACTCGACGCCTGCCAGGAACAGCGCCTGGATGTGCCAGCAGTCAGCGCCAGCCAATCGCTGACCGGGCGCGGCATCGCCGGTACCTTGCAGGGCCGCGACCTGGCCCTGGGCAACCGACGCATGCTCGAAGAAAGCGGCTTGCACAACGACCCGCTGGGCAAACTGGCGCTGGCCTGGGAAGCTGAAGGTCGTACGCTCTCCTGGCTGATCGAGCGCAGCCCGCAACCACAAGTCCTCGGACTGTTCGCCTTTGGTGACAGCCTCAAGCCCGGTGCGGCCGATGCCGTGGCATGGCTGACAGCCGAAGGGATCTCCAGCCATCTGTTGACCGGTGATAACCAGGGCAGCGCCCGCGTCGTTGCCCAAGCGCTGGGCATCAGTAATGTGCACGCTGAAGTACTGCCGGCAGACAAGTCTGCGGCGGTGGTGCAATTGAAGAAAAGCGGCGTGGTGGCGATGGTCGGCGACGGCATCAATGACGCCCCGGCCCTGGCCGCGGCCGATATCGGTATCGCCATGGGTAGTGGCACCGACGTGGCCATGCAAGCGGCTGGTATCACCCTGATGCGTGGCGACCCTCGGTTGGTACCGGCAGCTCTGGAGATTAGCCGCAAGACCTATGCAAAGATCCGCCAGAACCTGTTCTGGGCCTTCATCTATAACCTGATCGGCATTCCACTGGCCGCCTTCGGCCTGCTCAACCCGGTGCTGGCAGGCGCTGCCATGGCGCTCTCCAGTGTGAGTGTGGTCAGCAACGCGCTGTGGCTCAAAACCTGGAAACCGAACGTGCATAACGAAGAGGAAGGCGCATGAACATCGGCCAAGCAGCCCGGCACAGCGGCCTGAGCGCGAAGATGATTCGCTATTATGAGTCCATCGGCCTGCTCAAGCCCGCCCACCGCAGTGACAGCGGCTATCGCCTGTATGGGCCGGACGACCTGCACACCCTGGCATTCATCAAGCGCTCGCGTGATTTGGGATTCTCTCTGGAGGAAGTGGCCAAGCTACTGACCCTGTGGCAGGACCGCCAGCGCGCCAGTGCCGACGTCAAGGCCCTGGCTCACCGCCATATCGAAGACCTCAATCGCAAGATCGATGAATTGGTCAGCCTGCGCGACACCTTGCAGGAACTGGTCACCCACTGCCAGGGCGACGACCGCCCCGATTGCCCGATCCTCAAGGATTTGGCCACCGGAGGGTCTTGCCACTAGGCGCCTACTGCAACCAGGGCGGTGGCGGCTCTTCGGTTTTGCTCGGCGGCAAATCGTCGGCAGCCCGGGCGGCTTGCCGGCGGTTTTCGTCCAGGCGCGCAGCCTCGATCTCGCGCATCACGCCATGCACGTCGGCCAGGGTTTCGTCGTCCTGGAACTGCCCGGTCAGCACGCTGCCCGGGTGCAGGGTGCCGGCTTCGTACAGCGCCCACATCTCCTTGGCGTAGCGGGTCTGCTTGAGCTCGGGAGCGAAACGGCCGAAATAGCCGGCCATGTTGCCCACGTCACGCTCGAGCATGGTGAAAGCGTGGTTGTTGCCCGCTGCATCCACAGCCTGTGGCAAGTCGATGATGACCGGGCCCTCCGGCCCCAGCAGCACATTGAACTCGGACAGGTCACCGTGCACCAGGCCGGTACACAGCATCAGCACGATCTGCCGGATCACGAAGTCGTGGTACTCACGGGCCTGCTCGGGCTCGAGCACCACGTCGTTGAGCCGCGGCGCTGCGTCGCCGAACTCGTCGGCCACCAACTCCATCAACAACACGCCTTCGAGGAAGTCGAACGGCTTGGGCACGCGTACGCCGGCATTGGCCAGGCGGAACAGCGCGGATACCTCGGCGTTCTGCCAGGCATCTTCGGTTTCCTTGCGGCCGAACTTCGAGCCCTTGGCCATCGCCCGGGCCTGGCGGCTGTTGCGCACCTTGCGCCCTTCCTGGTACTCGGCAGCCTGACGGAAGCTGCGCTTGTTGGCCTCCTTGTACACCTTGGCGCAGCGCAACTCGCCACCGCAGCGCACTACATAGACAGCTGCCTCTTTGCCACTCATCAGTGGGCGCAGCACTTCGTCGACCAGACCGTCTTCAACCAACGGTTCAATGCGTTTTGGAGTCTTCATCGGCTTTTATTCTGGGTCCTTTTCTACCAAACACGCGAATTTCGAAAAACTTGGCGGCCATCCTCTCACAGCCAAGCGAACATGCCGACCTTTGCACGACCAACAGGATGCAAAGGGCCAGCCAACCGGGCAAAAAACCTCTCGGAACTTTGCAGAGCAGGCCCACCCGTGCAACTTTTAGCGGTTAATCGCGAAACTGACCATCCTTTTATCGAAATGATTCAATTTTCCCCTGGCGCGGCCGACCCGCTTAGGACAAATCTGATTTTCCGGAGCTGGGATGAACATCAAACAAAAACTGACCTGGGCGTTCGCAGTCATTGCCTGCGTGCCGATCATCCTGGTTGCCACCCTGGTGGTCATGAACCTGCGTAGCGACGCCCGCACCACGTTCATAGATGGCAGCAGCCGCGAAATCCGCCAGGTTGCCAATGCCATGCAACTGTTCTTCGAAGGCATCAGCCAGAACGTCGACTACCTGGCCTCGCAACCTTTGCTGAAAAATGCCGATGGCAGCCTGAAGAATTACTCCGGCGCCAACGCCGCCGACATTGCGCAAGGTGAAATGGACAAGGAGATTTTCGCCTTCTTCGACAGCATGGCTGCAAGCCACCCGGCCTACTCCTACATCATCTTCGGCACCAGTGCCGGCGGCTATGTCTCCTGGCCGAACGACCCCAAGCTTGCCAATTACGATCCGCGCCAGCGCCCGTGGTACCAGGCGGCCATTGCCAATCCCGGCAAGACCCAGCGTACCGCCGCCTACTACTGGGCAGCCGAAGACGCGGTGTACGTCAGCACCGTGCACAGCATCGCCACCCAATTGGGTGGTAATACCGGCGTGGTCAGTATCGACGTCTCGCTCAAGCAGCTCACGGAAATCGTCAAACAGATCAAGCTGGGCGAAAGCGGTTACCTGATGCTGATGGAAAACAGCGGCAAGATCCTGGTCGACCCCAAGGCGCCAGAGCACAACTTCAAGAACATGTCGGAACTGGGCGCCGGCTATGCGCAACTGGCTAAGGCCCAGGGCCTGGTCGAGGTCGAGCTCAATGGCGAGCGCTATATGGCCAACGTCTGGCCATCGGACAAGCTGGGCTGGAGCTTCGTTGGCCTGATCAAGCAGGATGAAGTCATGGCATCGGCCACCCAGCTGGGTTGGTTGATCGCTGGCATGGCTGCAGTACTGGCGGCCATTTTCGCGGTCGTCGGCGCCAGCTTCGCCAGCCTGATCGTGCGGCCAATTCGCAGTGTTGCCAGCGGCCTGGAAGGCATTGCCCAGGGTGAAGGCGACCTGACCCAGAACCTGCAAGTGCGTGGCCGCGACGAAACCGCGCAACTGGCCAACTGGTTCAACCAGTTCCTGGCGGCGATCCGCAGCTTGATCCAGCACATCGGCCAATCGGCCAACCGCATCCTGGCCACCTCCAAAAGCTCGACCCAGGTCTCGGCCGATATGGCCGAAGCCGCCGGGCGCCAGCGTGAAGCGGTCGACATGGTGTCCACCGCCTTCCACGAAATGGTCGCCACCGCCAACGAAGTGGCCCGCTCTTGCAGCCAGGCTGCCGAATCGGCCGACAGTGGCCAGCAGCAGGCACGCCAGGGCCAGCAACAGATCGACGCCGCCGTACAGAGCGTCGACCAATTGAGCCTGGAAATCGAGCAATCGGCGCAATCGATGCAGCAGCTCGAGCGCGACAGCAACGACATCCAATCGATCCTCGGCACCATCCGTTCGATCGCCGAGCAAACCAACCTGCTGGCACTCAACGCCGCCATCGAAGCGGCCCGCGCCGGCGAGCAAGGCCGTGGTTTTGCCGTGGTCGCGGATGAAGTCCGCGCGCTGGCCAAACGTACCGCAGATTCCACCGCCGAAATCGACGGCCTGCTCGGTAACCTGGCGCAACGTACCAGCCAGGTCGCCCAACAAATGCACGCAAGCCTTGAAGTGTCACAAGAATCGGTCAGCCGTATAGGCCTGGCGCGCACCAGCTTCGGGCAGATCCGGGAGTCGGTGGATGTGATCCGCGACATGAACACTCAGATCGCCACCGCTGCCGAAGAGCAGCACCAGGTGGCCGAAGACATCAACCGCCACATCAGCCAGATCCATGGCGATGCGCAATTGGTGGCTGAACTGGCCAACTCGGCCAAAGTCGATTCCCAGAGCCTGGCCGGGCTGTCCAATGAGCTGGATGCACTGGTGCGGCGGTTCCGTACCTGAAACAAAAGGCAGCTGACACGCCATTTTTGTAGCAGCTGCCGTCAGGCTGCGTCAGGCGCAATACCGCGTCGCCTGACGGACACAGCCTGGCGGCAGCTGCTACAAAAAGCTGTGTAACCGTCATACCGCGAGTTGCTCGCAGCCATGCTCACTGCCGAAACAACTCCCCCGGCGTAAACCCCAATAGCCGCTTGAATGCGGCTATGAAGGCCGACGTCGAGTCGTAACCGTACGACAACGCCACCTCCGTGACGCTGCGCCCCTCCTCCAGCATGTTCAACGACGACAACAAGCGCATGCGCTGGCGCCATGTGCGAAAGCTCAAGCCCGTTTCACGCTGGAACAATCGCGTCAGGGTTTTTTCCGACATGCCCATGCGGCTGGCCCACTGCCCCAATGTCACTTCCTGGTCGGGCTGCTCGATCAATTCGTTGCACAGCCCGAGCAACCGCGCATGCTGCGGCATGGGCAGGGAAAAGCCGACTTCCGGCAAGCTGGCCAATTGGTCCAGCAACACATCCACCAAACGCGCCTCGGGGCTGGGCGCCAGCGGATACTCCACCGGCAACTGGCAAAAGTGCTTGATCAATTCGCGCGTGAGTGGCGTTACCTCCAGCACACGGCAACGGGGCGGCGCCCAGGCGGAGTCTTCCGGGCGCACATACAGGCTGCGCATTTGCGCACGCATTGAAGTCACTACTTCATGCTCTACCCCTGCCGGAATCCAGATGCCCCACTGCGGCGGCGCAAAAAAACTGCCTTCGGCGGTGTGTACCCCGAGCACGCCACTGATGGCGTAGGAAAACTGCACCCATTGGTGGCTGTGGCGTGCAGTGAAGGAGCCGGCGTCGAGGTTTTCCGCCCGGGCATAGAGAGGCCGGGGTAACTGCATCAGAGTGGGTATGGCGCGGGGTTGTCCGTTACTCGGCATGGCTTGGCCTGTTGTCGCGGATAGGCGGCAAAGCGTTCAGGCTACGCCATGCCGCCAGGCAATACAAAACGCTACCTTCAGCGCTCGATAATGGCCGTCACGCCTTGCCCACCCGCCGCACAAATCGAAATCAGGCCGCGCCCCTGGCCGGCCTTATCCAAAAGCTTGGCGAGGTTGGCGAGGATGCGCCCACCGGTGGCTGCGAACGGGTGCCCGGCAGCCAGGGAGCTGCCCTTGACGTTGAGCTTGCTGCGGTCGATCGCCCCCAGAGGTGCGTCGAGCCCCAGCCGGCTCTCGCAGTAACCGGCATCTTCCCAGGCCTTGAGCGTACACAGCACCTGCGCGGCGAAGGCCTCATGGATCTCGTAGTAATCGAAATCCTGCAGGGTCAGCTGGTTGCGCGCCAGCAGGCGAGGTACGGCATACACCGGCGCCATCAACAAGCCCTCAGCACCACCGACGAAATCCACCGCCGCGGTTTCGCCGTCACGCAGGTAAGCCAGGATCGGCAAGCCACGCTCCCTGGCCCATTCCTCACTGCCGAGCAGCACGACCGCAGCGCCGTCGGTAAGGGGGGTCGAATTGCCTGCCGTGAGGGTGCCATGATCACCGCGCTCGAAGACCGGCTTGAGGCTTTGCAGCTTTTCCAGGGTCAGATCGGGGCGCAGGTTCTGGTCACGGGTCAGTTTATGGAAGGGGGTCAGCAGGTCATCGTGCCAACCCTCGCCGTAAGCAGCTGCGAGCTTCTGGTGGCTTTCCAGGGCCAATTCATCCTGCTCCTGGCGACCAATCTGCCAGGTATGCGCCATCAGTTCGCAATGCTCACCCATGGACAAGCCCGTGCGCTGCTCGCCATTGCGCGGCAGTTCAGGCTTCAGGTCATGGGGACGCAAGGGCAATAGCGCCTTGAACTTGTCGCCCATGGTCTTGCTGCGGTTGACCTCCAGCAGCACCTTGCGCAACCCCTCGCCCACACCAATCGGTGCATCGGAGGCGGTGTCGACGCCGCCGGCAATGCCACAGTCGATCTGCCCCAGAGCAATCTTGTTGGCCACCAGCAGCGCGGCTTCAAGGCCCGTGCCGCAGGCCTGTTGCACATCATAGGCGGGCGTTTGCGGCGAAAGCCTTGACCCGAGTACGCACTCACGGGTCAGGTTGAAGTCACGAGAATGCTTGAGCACCGCGCCGGCCACCACTTCCCCCATGCGCAGGCCATGCAGGTTGAAACGCTCGATCAAACCCTCCAGCGCTGCCGTCAGCATTTCCTGGTTGCTCACATGAGCATACGGCCCATTGGCCCGGGCGAAGGGGATGCGGTTGCCGCCGATGATGGCGACCCGGCGCACTGAATCCATTGAAAGCTCCCTTTCTCAAAACACGAGGTACGAGCTACAGCGTAGGTCTATTTTTCTTCCTGCGAACGACTGTTCTACAACCATGGTCCACACTTTGATCCTTATCTGCCGGAGAGCGTTCCATGTCTGATCGATATATCAACTTTGCCAACTCTGACATCGGTCGCCGCCTGGTCGGTGCCGTCGGCCTGCCCACCCCGGCACGCCTGGAACGTTGGCAAGCCGGCCGCCTGCGCCCCATCGACGGGCCGTTGTTGCTCGGGGGTGGCCCGCTGGCCGCCAGGGTGGCTGAGTTCGCCAACCGGTTGACCGATCAGCTGTACAGCTTTGCCAGCGAAGACCTGAGTGCACCCGCCTGGGTCCCGGGGTTGGGGCCCAAGCTCAAGGCCGTGTTGTTCGATGCCAGTGAAATCGCCGACACCGACCAACTCAAGCAACTGCGCGAGTTCTTCCAGCCGCTGCTCAAAAGCCTGGCACCCAGTGCCCATATGGTGATCCTCGGGCGCGCGCCGCAAAGCCTCGACGACCCTCTGGCCCGTGTGGCCCAGAGCGCCTTAGAAGGTTTCAGCCGCTCCCTGGCCAAGGAACTGCGCAATGGCGGCACCTTGCAATTGCTGTACATCAGCGAAGGCGCCGATGCGCAGCTGGAAGGACCGCTGCGGTTTTTCCTCTCGCCCAAGAGCGCATTCATCTCCGGCCAGGTGCTGCGCCTGGATGCCTGCGCCAGCCAGGTCCAGGACTGGACCCGCCCCCTGGCCGGGCGCAAGGCGTTGGTCACCGGCGCTGCACGCGGCATCGGCGCCGCCATTGCCGAAACCCTGGCCCGCGATGGTGCCGAGGTGGTGCTGCTCGACGTGCCGCCAGCCAAGGCCGAACTCGAAGGCCTCGCCGCCCGGTTGGGCGGGCGCGCCGTTGCGCTGGATATCTGCGCCGAAGACGCCGCTGCGCAATTGATCGCCGAGCTGCCCAATGGCATCGATATCGTCGTGCACAACGCCGGTATCACCCGCGACAAGACCCTGGCCAACATGACCCCGGAATATTGGGACTCGGTGCTCGCTGTGAACCTGAAAGCACCACAACTACTGACCCAGGCGCTGTTCGACAGCCGCACCCTCAAGGACGAGGGCCGCGTCATCCTGCTGGCTTCGATCAGCGGCATTGCCGGCAATCGTGGCCAGGCCAACTATGCCGCCAGCAAGGCCGGCATGATCGGCCTGGCCCAGGCCTGGGCGCCAAAGCTGGCCGAACGTGGCGCCAGTATTGCCGCCGTGGCGCCAGGCTTTATTGAAACGCGCATGACAGCAGCGATCCCCTTTGCCATGCGTGAAGCCGGCCGGCGCCTGAGCACCCTGGGCCAGGGTGGTTTACCTCAGGACGTCGCCGAAGCCGTGGCCTGGCTGAGCCAGCCGGGCGCCGGCGCCGTCAACGGGCAGGTGCTGCGCGTGTGCGGCCAAGCCATGATGGGGGCCTGAGCATGCCTATCCAATGGCAAGAGCTGGACAACGAACCCAACCTCACCGGGCTGTACGGCAAAGCAGCTGTACACCGTAAGATCACTGGCAAGACATTGCCCGACCTTGGCCTGAACTGCCGCATAAACGTCGATCACGCAAGGCTGGCGGCTTACTGCAAGGTCTGCCGCTTCGGCGAAACCAGCCTGCTGCCGCCAACCTACCCGCACGTGATGGCCTTCGCCCTGCAGATGCAATTGCTCACCGACAAAGCATTCCCCTTCCCGCTGCTGGGCCTGGTGCACCTGCACAACCGCATTCACGTCGTTCGCCCACTGGGCGGCGTCGGCAACGTGGGCATCAGCGTGCATGTGCAAAACCTGCAACCCCACGCCAAGGGCGCCACCTTCGACCTGGTTACCCGTCTCGACGATGGCATGGGCCCGCTGTGGGAAGAAACCAGCACCATGCTCTGCCGTGGCGCCGAAGTGCCCGGCGAACCGCCTGCCGAAGTACAAACCGAAGAATTGCCGCTTGTCGAAGCCCGGCGCTGGTATGCCGGCAAAGAGGCCGGGCGCCAGTACGCCAGGGTCAGCGGCGACTACAACCCCATTCACCTCAGCGCCATCACCGCCAAACTGTTCGGCTTCCCCCAGGCCATTGCCCATGGCATGTGGTTGAAGGCCATGAGCATGGCGGCGTTGCGTGAGCACCTGCCCATGGCCGGATACGAGATTGCCGTGCAGTTTCACAAACCGGTGCGCCTGCCCAACGAGGTGGTGCTGTCTGCCAGCTCGGCGAAAGCCGATGGGCAGCTGAAGTTGGAGGGGCATGGGGGGTTGGTGCATATGACCGGGAATTGGGCGTGGAGTGGTTGATTGCGACCTCTGTGGGTGGTGCGGCATTCCGATTGCCAGCGATAAGGTCCGCAGGACCTTCCTGCTTGCACCAAACCTCCAAGCCCCTGAAGCTATGCACCTTCAGGAGACCCTCACCCATGAACTTAACCGAATTGACCGAACGCCTGCACCGCATCCGCGACACCAATGACTGGCGCGGTTTCCACAGCCCGAAAAACCTGGCCATGGCCGCCAGCGTCGAGATGGCCGAGCTGGTGGAGATTTTCCAGTGGCTCAGTGAGGATCAATCGCGGCAGTTGTCTACCGAACAATTGGAACATGCCGGCCAGGAAGTCGGCGATGTAGTCCTCTACCTGCTGTTGCTGTGCAGCGAACTGGGCCTGGATATGGAGCAGGTGGTGCGCAGCAAACTGGCCGACAGCGAAAGGCGTTTTGCCCGATGAACGATCGTCACTTCGATGAACTGGCGACCCGTTTCGCCGAAAAAATCTACGGCGGCGCCAAGGGCGCCATTCGCCTGGCCGTGCTCCAGGCGGACCTTGCCGAGGCGCTGCCGGATCGCCCCTTGCGCGTGCTGGATATCGGCGCGGGGCTGGGCCATATGTCGCTGTGGTTGGCCGAACGCGGTCATCAGGTGACCCTGGCCGAGCCTGCCGAGCCCATGCTCGAAGGCGCCCGCCAACGTTTCGACGAAGCCGGTCAGCAGGCAACATTCATCCAGGCGCCCTGGCAGGAGCTGCTGGGACAATTGACCGAGCCCTACGACCTGGTGCTGTGCCATGCCGTGCTGGAATGGCTGGCCGAGCCCCACGCCATCCTGCCAGTTTTGCATCAATTGACGCGCACCGGTGGCTGGTTGTCATTGGCGTTCTACAACCGCGATGCGCTGGTTTATCGCAACCTGCTCAAGGGCCATTTCCGCAA
This sequence comes from uncultured Pseudomonas sp., assembly GCA_964453495.1. Classification (GTDB taxonomy): domain Bacteria; phylum Pseudomonadota; class Gammaproteobacteria; order Pseudomonadales; family Pseudomonadaceae; genus Aquipseudomonas. The sequence goes on from CAYVPI010000010.1 coordinate 19,990, forward strand.
GCTGCGCAAGAACAGCCTGGCCGGCGAAAAGCAGAGCCTGACACCGCAAATGCCCCTTGATCCACGCGAGTTGCAGGCGCAACTTGAGGGTGACTGGACAGTCGAAACACAAAGCGGCGTGCGGGTTTTCCATGACTACATGCCAATGGAGTTCCAGGCCAAGGCCGAGTTGCTGGACCTGCTGGAAATGGAGTTGGCGCACCGCCGCCACCCGGCCTATGCGGGCCTGGGCCGTTACCTGCACTGGATTTGCCGGCCGGTGTGAACCCGCGTTCGATGGAGAAGGAAATGCTACGCCAAATGATGTTGGGCCTGCTGATGCTGGCGTTGACAGCCTGTCAAAGCCCCAACCCGTACACCGCCAGCTCCAATCCGCTGCCACCGGCCCCACCGCAGGCTGCCAACACCTTCGACGCCAGCGCCTATCCCGCTCCGCCTCGTGACTATGGCCGTTACCGTAACTGGGCCTGGCTCAATGACCAGTTACCAGCCGGCACCACCTGGGCCGATTCGGCGCAGGTTGCCGAAGCGGTCAGCAATGCCCTGGACCAACGAGGCCTACGCCCAGCACGCGGCAACTCGGCAGCCGACTTGCGCGTGGCCGCCGACCTGCGCGTTGAAACCCGCCTGCGCCAATACACCGACAACTATGGCTACGGCGGCTATGGCTACGGTGGTTACGGATACGATCGTTATGGCCGCTACGGCAACAGCTACGGCGTGTATGGCAGCGTGCCAGTGGTGCGCACCTATACCGAGCAGGTGCTCGTGGTATACATCGACTTGTACGACGGCGGCAGTGGCCAGCCTATCTGGAACGCCAGTGCCGAGGCCGGCAGCCAGGGCACTATGAGCGAGCGTAACGATGCATTGCAGGAGGCTGTGCAAAAGGCGCTAACGGCGTATCCTCCTAGTTGAGACTGTACGTTTACGCAGCTAGTACAACCGGAGAAGCCATCATGTTCCCGCGTCTCGCCGTCCTCTCGCTGGCCCTCACGCTCAGCGCTTGCGAAACCGGCAACGTTACCCAGGATTACGACGCCAGCCGCGATTTTGCCGCCTACCGCAGCTGGACCTGGAAAGAACCCGCCCTGCAATACCGCCCGGACGACCCACGCATCATGAGTGACCTGACCGACCAGCGTGTCCGCCAGGCCGTCAGTGACCAACTTGACCAACGCGGCCTGCGCCCGGCCCCCGCCAGCAACAAAGGGGACCTCAACATACAGACCTACCTGATCGTGGAAGATCGTCAACAGCTGATCACCACCAACTATGGCGGCGCCTGGAACGGCTACTGGGGCAATTACTGGGGCGGCCCGATGTACAACGAAACCCGCAGCGTCGACTACAAGGTCGCGACCATCCAGGTCGACATGTTCGATGCGCACGACGGCAGGCTGGTGTGGCGCGGCAGTGCCGAGCAAGTCATGCGCAATTACCCACCAACGCCCAACGAACGCGCCACTGCCATCCAGGAAACCGTGGCCAAGGCCCTGTCCAACTACCCTCCCCACTGAGCATCCTCCCCACACGCCGGCTGCCATCAAGGCAACTGGCCAGCATTGCGCCCAAGCCTTGACTACACTGGCCTTCAACGCTGGAGTTCGTGCTTGGCCGCAGGCCGGCAAAGGAGTGCTCGATGTCGCGCCATGCCCACCGCTTTCACCTTCGTGGCCCTCGCCAACAACACGGTGCGATAGGCCTGATGGCAGCACTGACACTGGGCCTGGCGTTGTTGTTCATGGTGGTGGTGCTCGACAGTGGCCGGCTGTACATGGAACAGCGCAGTTTGCAGCGGGTGGCAGATATGGCGGCGCTGGAGGCTGCTAACGCTAGAGGAACCTGTATTGTTCCGGATCTCAGCGCGCACTCACTTGCCACAGCCGCCGCCTCCCGCAACGGCTTTGTCATTGATGCTGATCGCCGATTGGAAACTCAATGCGGCAGCTTGCAGATCGGCCCCGATCATTTGCGAGTTTTTATCGCCGACGCCACCAAAGACGAGGCCATACGCGTCGTAGCTCGCTATACCGTATCAACCAGCATTGCGGCCGGGGTGTATGCCCTCGCGGGAGGAAACGCAATTGCACTGACGACGCAACTGGCGGCTCAATCCGTCGCTGCCTCGCCGGGGCCACCATTGGCGATGTTGAATATTCGCAGTTCTCTGGTTTCAATCGACTCAGCCAACTCACTACTATTGAATACCTTGTTCACTGCCTTGCTGGGCAGCCAAGTCAACCTCAGCCTGGCGCAGTGGGATGGCCTGCTCAAGACTAATATCAACCTGCTCAACTACTTCGATGCACTGGCGGTCGAGTTGGGCGTCAGCGCTGGCGACTACAACCAGCTACTGGCTAGTCAAACCACCGCTACTCACTTGATCAATGCAATGATTACCACTGTTACCCAGAATGGTCCGCTGGCGAATGTCAGCAGTGGCCTTGGCAAACTGCAAGTCGGGGCGTCCAACAGCAAAACCGTCAAGCTGGGAGAAGTTTTCAGTATCGCCAATGGCACTCCAAAGTCCGGCCTCGATGCGCAAATTCAACTGTTCCAGTTGGTCCAGGCGTTCGTTCAACTGGCCAACAGCAAAAGTGCCGCCGCTGTAGACGTGCCTGCCAGCGTGCTGGGCCTGGCTGACCTGACAACCAAGGTTCAAATCATACAACCGCCGCAATTCTCGGTAGTCGGCAATCCCAAGCTCGCCAAGGCGAGCCCTACGGGTGCCAATAAGATCTATGTACGCACGGCCCAGATACGCGTTCTGATCACCGCTCGGCTTAACGTCGTCAGTGCCTTGGCTGGCACTATCAACCTGCTGGGTGCCTTGCTCAATATCCACTTGTTGCCCGATGGACTGAACCTGGATGTTGGCCTCGAAGTGGCGAGTGCAAACAGCTATGTCACGGATTACGACTGCACCTCTGCGGCGTCCAAAAGCCTGTCGGTACGTAATGAAGCCGCCGCTGTAAATGTGCGTATCGGCAAACTCAACGCGAGCAACTTTCTTTCATCGACAACTCCGGCCATAGCGACCCCCATGGTGTTGATCAGTGTCGGTGCCCTCGACGTCGGCCTGGGCGTGAATTCCCCCGTATTCAGCAACGTCTCGAACTACACCTTTCAAAACCCGCCCGATCTGAACAAACCCTCCGCCAACCACATTTCCAGATCCGACAACATTGTAAACAGCCTGAGCGCAACCCTTTCCGGCATTACCCTGAGCCCTCAAATCCCACTGGTAAGCACGATACTCACGTTAATTACCGGTGCCGTAAGCGGCTTGTTGAGCTCCCTGCTCGACCCGATCATCAACAACCTGCTCGCGCTGCTTGGCGTTGACCTGGCAAAAATCGATGTGGGTGCCAACCTCAGTTGCCAGTCCGGCAGAACCCAACTAATGCTCTAACCATTGCGCCACCGGCAACTCAATACAAAACCGTGCCCCCAACTCGGCATTGCTCACGCTCAAGCCCCCGCCCATGTTGTCGATGATCCCATAGCTCACCGACAACCCCAGCCCGGTGCCCACACCCACAGGCTTGGTGGTGAAGAACGGCTCGAATATTCGCTCGAGCAAACGCGGGTCGATACCGCCGCCGTTATCCTCGACCAACAACCGCACCGTGGCACTGCCGTGTTCGATGTTCACAGCAATCCAGGGCTGGAAGTCGCGGTTGCCTTCGCGCTTGGCCAGCAACGCATCGCGGGCGTTGACCAGCAAATTGATCAGCACTTGCTCGAGCTGATCCACATGCCCGCGCACCTGCACAGGTGCCTGCAACTCGCCCACGCGCAACTCCACGCCTTTGCCGCGCAGGCCTTCGCTGAGCAATGACAGAGTGCCTTCCACGGCTTGGCGGGGTTCGAACAATGCTTGTTCAATTTCCGAGCGACGGCCGAATACGCGCATGTGGTCGACCACCCGCGCGGCACGCTGTACCTGAGCATCGATGCGGTTGAGTTTGTCTTGCAGGTAATCGATCTGCACGTCGCCATTGCCCAGGCGCTTGAGCACATTGACGATGGCCATGCGCATGACATTGAGCGGCTGGTTGATTTCGTGGGCAAGGCCGGTGGCCATCTCGCCCAGGGTGGCCATTTTCGCGCTCTGCGTCAGCTGTTGCTGGGTACGGCGCACGTCGGTGTTGTCGCGGCCCACCGCCTGGACTTCGAGCAACTGGCCGTTGTCATCGAACACCCCGCGATCGGACCACACCCACCAGGCATGCTCGCGCCCCGGCAGTTGCAAGGAAATTTCTGCGGTGCTGACCGGCTGCTCGGGAGTCAAGCCAGCCAGGCGCTCGACGAACGCCTGGCGTTGCTCAGCCGACAGCCAACTGCCCAGGTTGACCCCAGGCAGGTCCTTGGGTGCACACTCCAGGTAGGTCGCCAAGGGGGCATTAGCGAAGGTCAACGTCAGGTCTGGCAGGTAACGGCAGATCATGGCTGGCGAATCTTCCACCAGAATGCGGTAACGCTCCTCGCTCTGGCGCACCTGTTCGCTGGCCAATGTGGCTTCGGTCACATCCAGCCATAGCCCCACGGCCTCGACCGGCATGCCCAGGTCGTCGCGCAACAGGCGGGCTTCATCGAGCAGCCAATGGTAGTCGCCGCGACTGTCCTGCACGCGATAGCGGCTGCTGACCTGGCCCTCGCGCAGCAAAGTACGCGTACGCTCGAAATATGCCGGGCGATCCTCCGGGTGAACCCATTGCACCAGGTCGGCACTCAGGCCTTGCTCCCGGCTCCAACCCAGCAATGGTTGCAGGCTGGCGCTGAAAAAGTCCGGCCGCAACGCGCCTGACTCATAGCGCTGCACGTAAATGACCGCCGGTGAGCTGGCAATCAAGTTATCAAGCCGGGCATGAGCGATAGCGGTCTGCTGCTGTTGGTTCTTGATATCGCTGATGTCGAGCATAAAGCCGATCACACGTCGAGTTTCACCTCGGCCCAGGGCCTGCCCGGAGATACGGTACCAGAGTGTTTCTTCACCGTGCCGATACAAGCGCACGCACAGCAACAGAGGCGTACCGTTGTGCTGCAAGGCGTGCAATCCGGCTCCCAGTTCTTCTCGGTCGGCCGGGTGGATCGACATCAAAAAAACAGGCAGTGACAGCCTGCTGGTACCGAGCTCCAACGTCTGGGCCAGGGAAGGTGCCAGCTCTACCTGACCGGCTTGTGCCTGATATTCCCACCATCCGGTATCGAGCAAGCCCTGCAAAGCTTCCAGGCGTTGCAATTGATGTTGGTGCTGCTGCTCGGCCAAGCGGCTGAGCAAGGGCCCGGCCAGCGCCGTCAGCAAGGGTTCGCCGTCACGTTCGAGCAGCATGTCCAGTGGTTGCCCGGCGGCACTGGCGCACAGCAACCAGGCTTGTACCTCGCCCTCGCTGCAGTAAGGCAGCATCAACACCGTGCAACTGCCAAACAAGCGCTGCAAATGCGGGTGATGGCTGGAGCACAGCACTTGCCCCTGCACGCATTCTTGCAGCTCACCACCCAAGCGCGCATCGCAAGGCCATAAACCCTGGAAGGCATTGCCCAAGGCTTCGGCGAAGGTTTGCCAGCCCTGCCCATTGCGCAGCAGCAAGGCCACCCGCGACAAGCGCCAGCGCTGGGCCAGCGCTTGCAGTTGGTCACGGGTTACGCTCGGCAACCGCGCCTGCGCGCATTGCCGAAGTTGCCCATTGATATCGCGGGCCAGGCGCTGGTTCTGCTCCTGGCTGCGGGCCTGGCGCCGCTCCTGGATCAGGTCGCCGACGTCGAACAACTGCAGCATCCAACCTTCAGCCTGGCGCAGCAGCCAGCCACGGGTGTGCAGCGTCTGCCCGGCCGGGCTCTTGAAATCCAGGTCCAACACCTGGCCTTGCCAGTCGACCGGCAACCCTTCGAGGCTTATGCGGCTCTGGGGCTGCACAAAGTCGATCAGGGTTGCGCCACTGTTCCCGGGCAATACCAGGGCCGGGCGCAGGGGGCCTGCCAGGCGCAATACGCGAGCCTGATCATCGAGCAGTATCTGCAGCCCTACCGTGGGCGGCGCGGGCTCGGGAGCTTCAGCCAAATGGCCTGGGCTGCGACTGCGCCAGCGGCTGAATAACGTATCGCCGCCGCTCAAAGTTGCAGGCTCGCTTGCGCCCTGAGGGTATCCGGCAGGCGTGGCACCTGGCCAATGCCCGGCAACACGAGAAAGGGAATTGCCTGGTCCAGCTTGGCCTTGGGGTAGTGAATCGTTACCGTGAGCAGCTTGCCATTGAGCGAAACCGTGCTGTCGTCGGCCACCACAAAGCCCAGCCTCGGCGGTATCCAGGCGAGCTGTTGGCCAAGCACCAGTTCGGCCAAGTCATTGACCTTGGTGCCGTAGCCGTCAACGGCAGGATCAAGCGCCACGCAACGCCGCACCGCTTCGGCACTGGCCTGGTTGAATGACTGCATCAACAGCAGCGGCAGGCTGTAGGTGACGATCCCGTAGAAGACGGCGAAGAAGACCAGGAAGACCACGGCAAACTCGATGGCGGCTGCACCTTTTTGCCGAGCGGGGAGGCTTGCTTTCATGATCGCGTCTACCCTGACAGTAATACCTGTGTACCAGCATAGAATCATTCAACGAATAGGGATGTTTTTTGCAATGCAAAGCCTCGTCCTGCTGCTGTGGCTGGCGTTATGTGCCGAACAGGATGTACGTCAGCGGCAAATCGCCAATGAACTGACCCTGGGCGGCGCAGCGTGCGCTCTCATCTACCTGTTTCTCACCGGGCATACCTGGCTCGGTGCCGACGCCACCGAAGGCGGCTGGGCGCTGGCCATCGTCATCCTGCTGTCGATGCCGGGCTATGTGTACGGCCAGCTCGGTGCCGGCGATGTGAAGCTACTGGGTGCATTGGCCCTTGCCACCGATCGGATGCATATCCTGGGCACCATCATCGGCGCGGGGTTGGTGACGGTATTGTGGCTGATGAGCAGCAGTTGGCTGGTTGCCCATGTAAGTCAGCGGTTTAAAACCTATTTGCTGCAATTGAATGGCGATGCGTCAAAAAAACAACCCTTTGCGCCCTTCCTCCTGGCCGGGTTTTTCATTGCACTGCTTTGGATCAATTGAACATCCCGGCCGGCTGGCTCTATGTACAGAGTGTGAAAGTACGTCTACTTTTAGCCCAGAAGTAAGGAACTGCCGCGTCCGATTATTCCCCCGGACACGGCCGGGTTAGCTTGCCAAGCAGGGAGTTGCGTGTGGATACCCCAAGCTCACCTTCAAAGTTGCTGATTGTTGATGACCAGGTCGTTATCGTCGAAGAGCTATGTGAGTTTTTGCAAGGCAACGGTTACCACTGCGTGCCCTGCCATACCAGCGAGCAGGCCCTGGTGCAGTTTCGCGACAACCTGGACATCGACCTGGTGCTCTGTGACCTGCATATGCCAGGGCTCAATGGCATCGAACTGATTCAGGCACTGAAGAAGGTCGCCGGTAAACACCGCGCGTTCGAAGCCATCATGCTCACAGGGCAAGCCAATAAACAGGATGTGATCAGGGCCTTGCGCGAGGGCTTTGCCGATTACTATCAAAAGCCCATCGACCTCGATGAATTGCTCGAAGGTATCCAGCGCCAGGAGACGGTACTGACGGAGCGACACAAGAGCTTCCAGGAACTGGGCAATTTGAACCAGAAACTGCATGAGCTGGCCGAATCAATCGACGACCTTTATCAAGATCTGGATAAAGTCCGCAGGCGCCCTGCCGCTGTCGAAGCTACGCCCCTGGAGCCGCAGGCCGTTGAACCCGAAGCCATGGCGGCGATTCTCAGCCATCTCTCCCCACGCCAGCTGGAAGTGGCGCGCCTGGTGGGCAAGGGCCAGACCAACTACCAGATTGCCTGCGAACTGGGCATTACCGAGAACACGGTGAAACTCTATGTGTCACAGGTGCTGCGTCTGACCCACATGCACAACCGTACGCAACTGGCCCTGGCCTTGACGCCCAAGACACCGGGGCAAGGCCAGCGGCAGACGGTCAATTAAGGGGGCTCGGAAAGGCCCCATCGCTGGCAAGCCAGCGATGCAAACGACACGGGCCTACCAGCCTGTCACTGCCCGGATGAGTTCACCTTCTCCCAGCGGTAAAAATCCGGAATCGCATATTTGTAGCTGTCCAGCCAGCGCTGCATGCTTTGCTCACGCTCCTTGGGCGTTTGCGCTTGGGACACGCTCGAGGCGACCTTGCCATCGGCCTGCAAGGCCAACCATTTCTCGGTAGCCTGGGGCGGTCTGGGTTTTTCGCCGACAGTAAACTCCAACGCCTGTGCCGAGGCGCCCATAACGCACAGCAACAGCAGCCCTGTGGCCTTCATACCCACCTCGCTATTTAACGTTGCCCAGCACCGCGACCTGGTCGGCCGGAGCCGGTTGTACTTTGCTCGGGTGTTTCAGCTTTTCGGCTCGGGCCTGGGCATCGGTAACCTGCTGCGGACTCAATCCTGCACGGGCAACCACTTCGGTCGCCTGTTGCCAGTTGTCCTGGTGAATCAACAGGGTCACCAGGTTGATCGCCGCCAGCGAGTCGTCCTGCTTGAGCTCCATGGCCGTGAGAAATTCAAAGCGCGCCTCGGTGAGCCGCCCCTGGTTCAGGTAGACCACCCCCAGGTCATTGCGGATCTTTTCATCCACGGGGTCGATTCTGGCCGCACGCTGCAAGTGGTTCATGGCCTGGCCATTGTCACCCCGGGCAGCCGACAGCTGGCCCAGGCCATGCTCGCCCTGGGCAGCCAGGCAGGTACCCAGCAGGCTGCGGTATAGCGGTTCGGCCTCGCTGCGGCCGAGCAGGCGATAGATACGCGCCTCGCGCACACGCACCTGGCCTAAGCCCCCCGGCAAGCGTTGCAGGTTGGCGAGGCTCGCATGCAGACGGCCCTCGTTGGCCATATCGTCGGCCATGCTCACCGACAATTCCTGCTCGGCCGTCAACTTGGTACAACTGGCTGTGCCACCCGGCAATGTCGACCAGGGACCACGACCATCACTGGCGCAACCGCCGAGGGCCAACAGCCCCAGTATCGCCATGACTGCTCTCATCACATCGCTCTCCCCTTCAGGACGCAAACGCCTTGGCCAGCGCTGTCAAGGCTGGCCCGGCCAACACAATCATCAATGCCGGAAACAGGAACACCATCATCACACCGGACATTTTTCCCGACAGCTTGGAAATCTTTTCCTGCATCCGAGTCAGTCGCCGGTCATCAAGCAACTGCTTGAGTGACAGCAGGGATTTCATCGCCCCGCCGCCTTGCACAATCAATTGCTCCAGGATCACGCAGGTGTCGGTGAACTCGTCGACCTCCAATAATTTCGCTGTTTTATCCAGCTCATCGGCCAATTCCAGCCCTGAATCGACCCGCACCAGGACCACCCGCAACTCCTTGGTCAGGATAGGCAGCAGTTGATGCGCTTCGGTGCTGAGGATGCGCAGTGACTGCTCCACCGCCAAGCCCGACTCGAACAGAATGCGCAGCAGCGCAATGAAGGTCGAAACCTCCTTGGCCACGGCTTGTTGCCGATACGCGGCGGCCATCGCCAACACGCGCTTGGGCAGCAGATAGCCAAGCCCCAATGCGCACAACGGCACCAACCAGGGCTGCTGCGGGTCGGGGAAGGCGAGGCTCTGCGTCATGCCCACCACTCCCAGCACACACAAGGGGAAACCCACCTGGCAGGCCGCGAACAGCGCGCGCTGGCGCGTGGAGCGCCAACCGATGCGGTTGAGCAGCACGCGGGTTTCGCTGTCGAGGTTGATCGAGCGCTGCCCCAGTTGGCTGCGCCCAAGCCTCTGTAACCAGCTGCCCACTGTGTTATCTGCGCTCATCTGCCCTTGCAGACGGCGGCTGACCTGACGCTCGCGGCGACGCTGGTGAGCCAGGTGGCTCAGTAGCAGTAAAAAGGCCGCGAAAAACAACAGCGCGCTGATCAGCAAGGCCATGTCAGATACTCCTCAACATGCGCCACAGCGCCAGGCAACCGAACGCTTGCAACGTGAAGGCCCCCAGCAGCATGTGCTGACCACCGGCGTCGTTCCACATGCCCAGTAGATAGTCGCGGTTGGTCAACAGAAAGTACCCAACCATGCCAATCGGCAGCAGACCCAGCACCCAGGCGGTAATGCGCGTTTCACCTGTCATCGCACGAAGCTGGCGGGCACCCTGCTCACGCTCGCGGATCAGCTTGATCAGGTTTTCCAGCAGTTCGCTGGCATTGCCACCATAGCGATGGTTGATGTGCAGGCCGAGGGCGAACAGGCGCAGCTCCTCCTGGTCGTACAGGTCGGCCAGGTCGTGCACCGCTTCGGCCAGGCCGACGCCCAACTGGACGTTGCGCTGCACTCGGCTCATGGCGCCCTTGAGCGGGTCACTCGAAGCTGCAACCGCGCCCAGCACCGCATCGGTCAAGGTGCGACCGGACTTCAGGCTACGTACTGTGTGATCCAGCAAACCGGGTAGTTGCTCGACCATCCGCCGCAGCCGACGTCGATACAACCAGCTTATATACAAGCGCATCAACAACGGCCCGGCCACGAGCATGCCCAGGGCCGCCGGCCAGCCACTGAGCATCGCTGCCAGCAGCACCAGCGCACCCCACAACCCCAGCCAACGGCCCAGGCGCTCGCCTGCCCGGCCCAGGCCCGCGCGCAGAAAGGACCGCTCCAGCCAGGGGGTGGCCAAACTCGTGCCGGCCTTCTCGACCTGCCCCCGGCCCAGGCGCTGCAAGACCCGCTCCGTCGCGGACTGGCGCGCGGCACGGTAAAACAGGTGCGCCGACAGGCACAGCAGTGCCAGGCACAACAGCCCCAGCACGATGGGCGCGATCATTTGCCCGCGTCCTGTGGCGGCATGGCCATGCCGTAGGCTTCGCGACGCAACTTTTCGCCGGCAGGGTTAATCGCCTCGCGCAGAAAACCCGAGCCGTTGCGCCGGTCCAGGCGAAACAGGGTATTGGTGATGTAAACGTCTTCACGAATCCCCACCACCTCGACCACTTCGCTGACGCAGCGCCGGCCGTCGGGCAAGCGGGTCAGCTGGATCACCACATCCAGTGCCGCACAAATCATCTGGCGCAAGGTTTTCTCGGCTATCTGGCGGCCGGTCAGGCCGACCAGGGTTTCCAGGCGCAGCAAGGCGTCCTGGGCATTGTTGGCGTGCACGGTACTCATCGAACCGTCATGGCCGGTGTTCATGGCAGTCAGCACGTCGAGCACTTCAACACCGCGAATTTCACCGAGGATGATGCGGTCCGGGCGCATCCGCAGGGCATTGCGGATCAAGTCGTTGGCCTTGACCTCACCATGGCCTTCGGCATTGGGCGGGCGGGTTTCCAAGCGCACCACGTGCGGGTGGTCGAGTTGCAGTTCGGCCACATCCTCGATTGTCACCAGGCGTTCACGGGCGCTGATCTGCTGGCTCAAGATGTTGAGCAAAGTGGTCTTGCCGGTGCCGGTGCCACCGCTGACCAGGATGTTGCAACGGCGGGCCACAGCCAGCTGGAGGAAGTCGAGGATGGCCTGGTCAACCGTGCGCATGGCCAGCAGGTCGGGGCTTTTGAGCATGTCCTTGCGAAACTTTCGGATCGACAGGCATGGCCCGTCCAGGGCAATCGGCGGAATGATCGCGTTGACCCGGCTGCCATCGGGCATGCGCGCATCGACCATGGGTGATGACTCGTCCAGGCGCCGCCCCAGGGGGGCGAGGATGCGCTGCATGACCCGCTCGACATGGTGCGAATCGATAAAGCGCAAATCGGTTTGATGCAGCACCCCGCTGCGCTCGATGAACACCCGTTGCGGGCCGTTGACCAGGATCTCCGTTACCGTGGGGTCGCGCAACAGCACTTCCAGCGGGCCGAAGCCGGTCAACTCGTCGACCAGTTCTTCGGCCAGGCGCTCCATTTCGTAGCGCGAGACCGCCAAGTGCTGGCGTGCAATGTAGTCACCGACTTTTTCGGTGACAAACTGCGCGAGTTGCGCACGCGAACCCTCCAGCAAGTTCTTGCCGGAGTCTTCGATGGCATCGATGATGTGACGATGCAATATCAGCTTCAAGCCTTGCGGGTCTGCTGCAGGGCCGTGCCCACGCGATACTCCAAACAGGCTCTCGCTCATCGCTGCCCCCACAAACGGTTAAACCAGTTACCGGTTTTGGCTACATGTTGCGAGCGCTCGGCCAGCCGTTCGCCCAGTGCTTTGAGACCCTGGCTGAGACTTTCCCGGGGGGCCAATTCGAACAGTGTCAGGCCCTGGTTTTTGGCGTTCAGGCGCACCTCGGGGCTGTAGGGCAATACCGCCAGCAGCGGCAATCCGTAGCTACGGCACAGCGTTTCGGAGTCGGGGGCAATATTGCGTAGGTAGCGATCGACCAACAGGCTGGCATGCTGCAGTTTCATGCCTTTTTCACGCCAGGCACTGAGCACTGCCAGGTTGCGACGGCAGTCGAGTACGCTCTGGTCGGTGCACCAGATCAATTTGTCGCAATGGCTGACAAAGGTGCGCAAGGCTTCGCTGTCCGGCTGCCCGGTGAGGTTCACCACAATATGCTGGAAGTGATGCCGTAAGGCACTTAGCAACATGTACAGCTCTGCTGCGCTGGTACGCTCCAGCGGTTCGTCGTTGTCGATATAGGCCAGCAGTCGCAGGCCCGAAGGTGCGGTGGTAAAGGCACTGTCGATCAGGGTGCTGTCGAGGCGGCGCAAATGGCGCAAGGCATCGCCAAAATGGAACGACGCCTCCAGCCCCATCAAGGCCAGGCTGTCGCCACGGGCCATGCCCAGGTCCAGCAACAGGGTCTGCTGCCCGCTCTTCTGCACCACCAGGGCCAGGTGCGCCGCCAGCAGCGCGCCATCGGCATTACCATGAGCCCCGTAGAGCACGGTAAAGCCACCCAGGTTGGGGTTGGCCGCCACAGGCGGCAGGCGCTTGCTCAGGCGCCTCACCAACCCGGCGACTTCGCTGGAGCGCGAGCCGTAGGCGACGAAATCGCGGGCACCGGCGCGCATGGCATTGAGCACCAACTGGTTGTCCATGCCATCACCCAGCGCAACGATGGCCAGCATCGGCTTGGCCTCCAGCACGCCTTCTATCAATGCCGCCTGGCTGACCAGGTTCTCCCGGTCCATGCCGATGAAGACCAGGCTGGCCAGGGTCACGTCAACCAGCGCCAGCAACTCGTCGAGGCTACCGCTGCCGGCACTGACCACTTGCCCCAAGGGTACCAGCGCGCCCTGCAACCAGGTCAGGTCGCCCTCGTTGCGGGTAATCGCCAGGAAGGTCTGACTCAGGCTTTCGCTCATTGGGATAACCCACTACGGCGATCGAAGTTGCCGTTTTCCAGGAAATACAGTTCGAACCAGTTGGGGTCGTACTTGCGCAGGCGCTCGCCGGGCAATTCCGGCAATTGCGCATTGGCGGCCAGTGGCTGGACCAGATGTGGCGTGACGATCATCAGCAACTCACGCTCTTCCTTGGCCACGACGGAGCTGCGGAAAAAAGCACCGATGATAGGCAGGTTGCCGAGCCCCGGGAACTTGTCCACCGCCGTGCGTGTGTTGTTGGTGATCAGGCCGCTGATGATGAAGCTCTCGCCATCGGCCAGGGAGATACTGGTGTCGGTGCGCCGCACGGTCAGGCCCGGGACCTGGGTGCCAGCGATGGTTACCGCCGTGGAGAAATCCAGCTCGCTGACTTCCGGCGCGACTTTCATGGTGATGCGGTTGCGGCTGACCACGGTCGGCGACAAGGCCAGGCGTACGCCGAACTCCTTGTATTCGATCGACACTGAATCGCTGCCGGTGCTGGGTACCGGGATGGGAATCTCACCACCGGCCAGGAAGCTTGCGGTCAGGCCGCTGAGTACCACCAGGCTGGGCTTGGCCAGGGTGTAGGCGAAACCGCTGTTTTCCAGGGCGTTGATGATGCCCAGGACCTTACTGCTGCCCCCGCCCCAGACGATGTTGAATACATTGTTGTCCAGAGGAATGACCGGTTTGGTGGCGCTCACCGTACCCGGCGAGACCGCCACCCCCCTCACCGTACCCGGGGCACCAAACAGGAAGTTGTTCGAGCCCTTGCCGAAAATCGAAGTACCCGCTTCCTTGAGTTTGGTGCGGCTGACTTCAACAAAGCGAATATCGGTCTGCACCTGGCTAGGCAGCGACGGATCCTCGGACGGCGCCAGCGCTGTTTCGGCCATGTCCGCGGTGGCCCGGCCCTTGACGAACACCATGCTCTGGCGCGGGGCCGTGGCACAAGCCGTCCACACCATCAGGCTGGTGACACCGGAGTCGACCCCGGTCAGCAGGAAGGTATCATCGGTGGCGGGTTGCACGTCGGCGATTTTCGGGTCACCCACCGCAACCCGCGTAATGCTCACCGGAGAATGCATCTCCTGCTGCTGGCCCTGGCCCACCTCTATCGCCGCCGGCAACTGCGCCAGGGCACTGCACCCGGCGGGTGCCGCCACGGCAGGGTCGAATGGCAACCCGAGCAACAGGGCCCCCAGCACATACTGAAACAACGGCACGGAACGACTGCTCATTCAAGGGCATCCTGCTCAATCAAGGTGTTTGCTGTTTTGCCTGGTGATTTACTTGGTAATTTACCTGGGGGCCGCGTATGACGATCATGCCGGCCTGGCGTGCAGGCCCGGTCGGCGTGCTCAAGGAAGGCGTCTTGAACACGGGAGATTGGCTCAGTTGGTGGAAGCGATAGAGCTCACGGTTGGCGCCTGCCAGTTCGGCGGGCGCGGTGTTTTCGTTGGCCCAGTACTTGGCCAGGCGCTGTTCTTCGGCACTGCGCACAGCCAGGCGCAAGACACCGGCCTGGGCGGCCAGCATCAAGCGGCTGGCGAGGGCCTCGGGCACTGCCAGCACCACGGTGCGCCCGGCCAACCGTTCCAGCCTGCTCTTGTCGCCCACCGATTGCCCGCCGCCTGCGGGGGTGCCATCGTTGGCCAGCCCCAGTTGCTCGCCAACGCTGAGCAGACGCAATGCCGGTATCGCAACCTGGGCCGATTGTTCAGGGTTGTTCAGGTCTTGCTTGAGAAACAGCAGCACATCAACGTAATCCCCCGGCAGCAGCTGGCCGGCAGCGCCTACCACTTCATCGACGGCCACAGCCACCGCCCGTTCACCGGGGCGAATCATCCGCGCCAGCGGGCCACCGGCCTCGAAGCTGTTCTGGTCCAACCAGGTACCGGCAGGCAGCGGCCGCCAGGTGCTGCGACCGATCACCTGGCCTGGGCTCTGGAAACTGCCTTGGGGGGCGACCAACAGGTGTTCCACGCTGACATCTTCAGCCGTGAGCATGGCAAAGGCGGGAATATCGCGACGCACCACCAACACCGGGGTACGCAATTGATCGGTGGCCTTGGCGGCGGCCTGGGCAACGGGTGGAGTGACGGGAGCGGAAGGGACGACCTGGATGGCTGGCGCGGGTTTAGGCTGGCTCATGACCACCCCCCAATAGCCGACCACGATCGCGCCGATCAGAAAAAAGCCAGCCAGGATCAGGGTCACGCGACTGCTCATGAAGGTCCCTCTCTACGCCCCATACTCCGCTTGCCCGAGGTCATTCCGGACAAATGCGCCGTAGCAACAAGTAACGCTTTCGCTATTGGACGTTAGCTCAGCCACATCAAAACGCCATCATCCCGCCAAAAAATAATTCGTCTTTTCTCCGGCGCCTTTCAAACAACGACTTATTGACGTCAACGAAAGATATATAACTTTAGTGATAATGCTTTTTTACACTTGCTGGCATCGGGGATGACGACAATGCTGTGGTGGCAAAGGGCAATCACCCGCTACTTCCGTCGCAGCAGCGCCCCAGGCGCAAGGAGCAGTACCATGTCGCTGACTACTTTCCTGAACAAAATCAAAAAGTTCGTGCATAACAAAGACGGTGCTTCGGGGATTGAATACGCAATCCTTGCTGCCGTGGTTGCGGTTGCGATTGTGGCCGCCTCAGACACTGTCAAACTCAATTTGACGAATGCGTTCGCGAAAGTTGCAACCGCTATCACCACAGTCGATTAAACACGGCTTCACGCGTCGCTCCCAATGCTGAATAGGTACAAGGCCATGCCTGTCTCATTCCCACGCCAACAACTGCTTTTAGTGGACGACGAAGAAGATGCCCTGCTTGAACTCGCCGAACTCCTGGAGGGCGAAGGTTTCACTTGCCTGACCGCAACCTCGGTCAAGCTCGCCCTCCAGCAGCTCACGCGCCACCCGGATGTCGCGCTGGTGATCACCGATCTGCGTATGCCCGAAGAGAGCGGCATTTCATTGATCAAACGCCTGCGCGAACACACGGCGCGCCAGCACCTGCCGGTTATCGTGACCTCTGGTCATGCCGACATGGAAGACGTCAGCGACATGCTGCGCCTGCAGGTGCTGGACTTGTTCCGCAAGCCCATCTACCACATCCGTTTGCTGGAAACTTTGAACAATCTGTTCCCGCAACCTCGCCTGCAACTGGTGGGGCATTAAGGGCCCGAGTTTCACTACACATCCAGTAACACCCCAGGTGCAGACGGCTATAATGGCAACCCATTATTGACTGGAGATTGCCATGCCCGCCCCTGCTGCCTGGTGGCTGTTATGCCTGCCCCTTATCGCAGGTGCCTTCCTGCCCCTGCAAGCCGGCATCAATGGCCAATTGGCCAAGCAAGTGTCGAGTGTGCTGTCCGCTGCCCTGATCTCCTTTGCCGTGGGCACCGTGGCCTTGTTGGCGCTGGTGGCGCTGCAACGGGAGATGCCTTCGTTCAATGCCCTCAAAGGCCTGACCTGGTGGCATTGGAGCGGTGGCCTGTTGGGCGCGTTTTTCATCACCACGGCAGCCTTCGCCGGCCCACGCATCGGTGCCATGTTGTTCATGGCCTTGGTGCTGGCCGGGCAGTTGACCATGGCGATGGCCCTCGACCATTTCGGTTGGGCAGGCTTTCGCGAAGCGCCTGCCAGCCTCGGCAAACTCGCCGGCCTGGTGTTGATTTTCGGCGGTATCTGGCTGATCCGCCGCAGCTGATTCAATCGATCACCGCGAACTCGATTCGCGCCGTCTGCCCGCTTTCATCCAGCACACTGAGCTGATAACGCCCAACCTGGTCGAAGCGGGTGGTCAGGCTGTCCTGGCTCAAGGTGTCGCCCAGCGGCGCGCCATTGAGGAACCACCAGCGCCGGCCGCTTCCTCCCAGGGCTGACAGTTGCATGCGCAGGGCTTCGTGGCTGGCTGCCGGGCGCCGCAGCTGGTCGCCGTTGCGCACACCGACAATCGACAGCGGCGTGGTAGCGGCCGGCACTTGCGGTGGGCAGGCAAGGTCGCTGGGCGGCAACCGAGCCTCGCGCCGTTCGCTACGCGCAAGCCAAGGCTCCAGCGCTGCCGGCCACAAAGCCACTTCCCGTGCATGGGCGTCGGGGCATTGGGCATCGACGCGCAAGCCCCGGGCATTGACCCAGACCTTCTCCAACAAACCGACACCCAAGGGCTGGTCTTGTGCGAGCAGGGTCGGCGGCGTGGTGCCCTCCAGGGTCCAGGCAAAACGCTGGCGGCGGCAGTTCGGATCCTGGCGGGCCATGGGCTGGCCCAACGGCCAGCAGATCGCCGCCACCCCGACATTCGCTGGTACCGCCTGTACCGGGGCGACAATGCCGCGCTGGCTGTCGCGGTTGCTCAACAGGTCGTGCACCTGCAGCATCAACGGCGCGGCCGATGCCAGGCCGAACTGGCCGGGTACGGGGGTGCCGTCGGGGCGGCCGATCCAGATACCAATCAGGTAACGCGGCCCGACACCGATCGACCAGGCATCGCGAAAGCCATAGCTGGTACCGGTTTTCCAGGCCAACACGGGGCGCTGCACCAACTCAGCCGAGGGGTCACGATCCGGCCTGGCCTGGCCACTGAGGATGCGCCGCACAATCCACGCCGAACCCGGTGACAACAAGCGACGCTCGTAAAGCGGCTCCCGGGGTTGCAGGCGCAAGTTGGCACTCTTGCCGTTGCGGGCGAACGCACTGTAGCCGCTGACCAGGTCTTCGAGGCGGCTGCCAACGCCGCCGAGAATCATCGAAAGGTTGGGTTCGGCCAGGTTGGGCAGGGTCAGGGGCACACCACCGCTGCGCATTTGTGCGGCAAAGCGCTTGGGCCCATAGGCTTCAAGCAATTGCACGGCTGGCAGGTTCAGCGACAGCGCCAAGGCCGAACTGGCCGCCACTGCGCCACTGAAGCCCGCCGAGAAGTTGCCCGGCCGATAGTCGCCGTAACGCCTGGGCACATCCTGCAGCAGCGATTCGGAATGGATCAGCCCGGCATCCAGGGCCATGCCGTAGAGAAAAGGTTTGAGGGTAGAGCCAGGCGAGCGCATGGCGCTGATCATGTCGACCTGACCGAAACGCCGCTCATCACCGAAATCCACCGAGCCCAGGTAGGCACGCACTGCCATGTTCTGCGATTCAACCACGACGATCGCTGCCGACGTGCGCTCCGGCAGCTTGGCGCGCCAGCCCAGCAACAAATCTTCGAGGCGCCGCTGCAAGGCCGCATCGATATAGGTACGAATCAGCGGCGGGCTGTCGCGGCGGTTGAGCCGGCGTGCAAGCAAGGGTGCCAGCGCCGGTTCCTGGCGTGGTGCGAGCAACAGCGGCTCCTGCATCGCTTCGCCCAACTGCTGCTGCGGCCAGACCTGATAATGCGCCAGGCGCCGCAACACCTTGTCGCGCGCCGCCTGCGCCCGCTGCGGATGCCGATCAGGGCGCAAGCGGCTCGGTGCCTGGGGCAACACCGCAAGCAGAGCAGCTTCGGCCGGCGTCAACTGCAGGGGAGATTTGCCCAGATACGCCCAGCTCGCCGCGGCAACACCCTGCAACGTGCCGCCGAAGGGGGCGCGGTTGAGATAGATTTCAAGAATCTGCTGCTTGGAAAGGTGCCATTCCAGCTGCGCCGTACGCCACAGCTGGCGCAACTTGCCGCCCAACGTACGCGAATGCGGGTCGAGCAAACGCGCCACTTGCATCGACAAGGTGCTGCCACCGGAGAGCACGCGCCCGCCCCTGACGTTCTGCCAGGCGGCGCGGCCCAGTGCCAGCGGGTTGACCCCGGCGTGGTGATAGAACCAGCGATCTTCATACGTCAGCAACGCCTGCAAATAATAGGGCGATACCTGCTCGACCGTGACGGGATAGCGCCACACCCCATCGGCATCGGCAAAGCGCCACAGCGGCGTGCCATCTTCGGCCAGCACCACCCGCGCCAGATCATCGCCAGGCAATGGCAGCGGCCAGATGCGATCGGCCAGCCACAACAGCGCAAGCACACCCAGCACGGCGCATGCGCCACCAATGCAGGCTTTTTTTACTGGGCTGATATTCAACGCAAAAGCCCTTTATGCTTGGCCAGGGAATTTGTCGAAACCAGGATCACACTATGCATGTAGAAAGCTTTTTCGAATGGCTGGGGCAGGTATTCGGCGCGGTGATTCGCTTTTTCGTCGAGGCCCTGAGCGGTTTGTTCGACCTGCTCAGCAATGCCGGTCGCCATTTTATCGATGGGCTTTCACGCACGCTGGGTATGGATACGTCGATGATCAGTATCGTCGCGCTGGTCCTGGGGTTGATGCTGCTGTACTGGGCGATCAGGGCATTCATGCGGGCCTCGATCATTGTCGGGGTGATCTGGCTGTTGCTGGGGTTGTGGGTGATGAGTTGGGTGATTAGTTAAGTGTGATAGTGCCACCCCTCACCCCAACCCTCTCCCCAGGGGGAGAGGGGGCTGAACGCGGGTGTGCGCAACATTTATGTACAACACAAAACGGCTCCCTCTCCCCCATTGGGAGAGGGGTTGGGGTGAGGGGTTGGATTGACTGGTCCCACTCACCGCCCCCGAACCACCATCTCCCCAACCGCCTCCCCAACCGCCTGCCAATTGGGCCGGTACATCGACTCAACCTGCGGCGGTGGCACCCTGTAAGTACCCGGCGTCACCGCCCGCGCCAAGTAGAGCAGATGCGTAGCGCCATAAGGCTCCAGCTTCAACGCCGCCACATAGCGGTCATCGCGGTACTCCTGATGCAACACGTTGGCGTTCTGCATCGATTCACGCCACTGCTTGACCTGGCTGCTGGCGTTTTCCAGGCTGGCGGCGCTTTGCGCCAGGTTCTGGTTTTCCAGCTCCAGCCCCGCCGGCAGCAAGTCGACCACCAGCGCATCGGGCACCCGTTGCTTGGCTGTCAGGGCCAGGTGCACCAGCACAAGGTCGCCGCTCTTGATGGCCTTGAGGTCCAGCGCCTGGCCATTCATGCCCAGGTACTGGCGGCGAATGCTCAGGTTTTCACCACCGGCAGCCGGTGCCTGACGTGGATAGCCCGATATCGTCAACTGCTGGTACAGCGTCTCGCTGCCAGTGTTCTGCACGGTCAAAGGAGAAGCCAGCAATGGCCCCTCAAGCTTGAGACCCGGTTGCGCCGTGCTCAACGCGCGGGTTTCAGCGCTGCTGCGCAACTGTGCGGTCCACTGCGCCTCGGGTTTACCCAGCAGGCCGCGGCCAGCCATAAACAAGGCGTTGCGCTCCTGGGTCGAGAGCCATTGGCTGGCCGCCAGCTGATCGGACAGCTCGAACAGGCGCTCCTCACGCTGGCCCGCCGCCAGGTCGTTCTCTTCCAGCAGCGCCAGGATCAGCGCCTGGTCGCGCAATGGGCTGCCATAGTCGGCCAGCCAATCCCTGGCCAGGCGTGAAGCCGCCAACCCGGCTTGCAACGCCTGGTCGGCACGCGGCTTGTCACCCATTTTTTCCAGGGCAATGGCCAACTGCACCAACGGCAGACCGGAACGGGCATCGGTGCGGCGCTCGAACAGACTGCGCAACGCCCCTAGCGGCGCCTGCTGGCTGCGCGCCAAGACCAGGCCGGCGTAGGCCTGGACAGCGAAGCGCGTGTGTTCGATGTCTTCGCTGTAGCTGACCTCGATCAGGTTGCGCTCCTGCAGGTAGCGCAACAAACGTTCACTGGCTTTTTTCAGTGCCTCGGCGGGCACCGCATAGCCTTGCTCGCGGGCGCGCAACAGGAAGTCGGTGACATAAGCTGTCAGCCAGTATTCTTCCTCACCGTCGGCGCCCCACAACCCGAAGCTGCCGTTGTAGCGCTGCATGCCCAGCAGGCGCTCGATGCCCAGCTCGATCTTGCGTTGGCGCTCGCTGGCCGCCTCGCCCTCCAGGCCCAGGCGCTTGAGGGTCGCAGCGTCGGCGTACAACGACGGATACAGCCCGCTGGCAGTTTGCTCCAGGCAACCATAGGGGTAAGCCTTGAGCGCACGGATCTGTTCGCCGATGTTCAGCGGTGGCCTGCTCGACAGGGCCAGCAAGGCTTCGCGGCCAGCCGGTTCGAACAGCTCGAGCTCACCGGCGGGCAATGCCCAGGCCTGTTCCTTGAGTGCGGCTCGATAATGCTTGAGCAACGCCGGGTAGGCCGGGCGCACGCCAAGGGTCCATTGGCGGGTAAAGGCCGGCAAGGTCTCACCGGGCAGGACCAGCCCTTGGACGGTGACGTTGACCCGGCCCTGACCGAAGCCACCCTGGGCCTCTACCGGAATCTGCAAGGTGGTACGTTCCCCTTGGGCAAGCGACACCCGTTGCTCGGCAGCACCCAGTAGGCCGAGCTGGCCGTCGACGGCTACTTGCACGGTGAGCTGCTGCGCCTGGCCGGAAAGGTTGGACAGGTCCAGTGCCAGGCGGGTCTGGTCACCACCGGCCAAAAAGCGCGGCGCGGACAATTCGGCAATCAACGGTGCCGCTACCACGGTCTTGCCTTCGGCCATGCCATAGCGCTCATCGGTCCAGGCCTGGGCCATCAGGCGCAGCTCGCCGTTGAAGTCCGGGATATTGACGCTGACCTCGCCTTCGCCTTGTTCGTTGAGGGCCACCGGCGCACTTTGCAACGCCACGATGGTGACACTGGTATCCGGGCGTTTACCGCCCTTGGCCAAGGCCGCATCGCCACCGAAGGCCAGGCTGGCCAGCCGGCCTTGCCCGGCTTCGATCAACTGGCCGTAAATGTCCAGTTGGTCGGCACCATAGGCCTTGCGCCCGAACAGGCTGGAGAATGGGTCCGGTGTGGGGTACTCGGTAATATTGAGAATACCCACGTCCACCGCCGCCAGCAGCACATGGACCTGCGTGGGTACGGTGCCGTCGGCATTGCGCGCCTGCAGCTTGACCGTCAGCGGCTGCTTGGGCCGCATCTTCTCGGGCGCCGTGACGGTTACCGCCAACTTGCGTTGCGCGCGGTCCAGTGGCAAGTGCAGCACACCCACTGCCCGCTTGGGCGTGATATTGGCCTTGCGCTCACCGGGGCGGATCACCAGTGCACTGACATAGAGGTCATGCCGCGTCCATTTCGGGTCGAGCTTGATGGCAAAGCCTTTGCCCTCTGCGGGTACGTCGATTTCCTGCCACCACAATGGCCCTTCACTGGATTCCACCAGCAAGTAACCATTGCCTGCAGCCGGCGGTGTCACCGTCACGTTAACAGTGTCGCCGTCGGTATACGCCGGTTTATCCAGCACCAACTTGACCTGGTCGGGCCGCACCGCCCCGCCCTCGGCGTTATCCTGGGCACGGTAGCCGGCCCAGAAGCGCAGGCTGCTGAGCATGCCGGTTTGCGGGTCTTGGACCTCGACCCGATAAGGGCCCCACTCGACCGGGAAGCTGATCTTGGCCGTGCCGCCTTCGGCGATGTCGAGGGTCTCCTCGCTCAAGGTCAGATACTTCTCGTTGAAGTTATAGCTCCAGCCGTCGTTCTGCGAGTAGTTCCAGTAGTAGTCGCGGCGCTCGCGCACCAAGCGCACCTTGAGGTTTTGTGCAGCGAGCTTGTGGCCCTGGTTATCGGCCACCAGCACTTCGAATTCCACCGGCGCATCGCCATCGGTTTCCTCGCCCTCGAATAAGCCGCGCACACCCGGCAGGCGCTCGGCCGGCCAAACCGGCTGGGTGAAGCGCCGGGTGATGGGGCGACCACCGGACTCCTGCAAGCTGGCCTGGACGATCAGCTCAAGAGGCGAGCGTGCTTCAGCCCATTTGCTTTCTATGACGAGGGTCGCCTCGCCGGCAGCATCAAGGGTGGTTTCATCGAGCTCCAGGTCCTGGCTCAATTCCGTTTCGGTGATCGAGCCGAACTGGTATCCCGGCAAGGCCTTGACCGCTTCGCGCAAGGGGCGCACGTATACTTGCCCGCTCAGGCGGTTGCCCGTGGCCGGCGCCCCATAGAGGTAGCGGCCGTTGACCTGTATCTGGGCAGTGTCGCCTGGAGCGATCGGTGCTTCGCTGCCCTTGAGCTCCAGGGCCAGGCGCTCGGGCAAGAAATCCTCGACGAGAAACTCATAAAGTTGCGGCTTGCCGTCGCCCAGGTCGAACTGCAGTTGCCAGCGCCCGGTCGGCGCTTCGCCGGCCAGTTGCAATTGATACTGGTACAGGCCCGACGCATCGGCTTGCCAGACGAACTTGCGGCTGACCTGCTCATCGGGCCGGCGCACTTGCACCGACACCGGCTGCGGCTTGACCGCCCGCCCGTCATTGTCGCGCAGCAAAGCATTAAGCAGCACGGTTTCACCCGGGCGATACAGGTCGCGCGGGCCAAACACGAAAAACTGCAGCGGGTGTGCAACCGGGCCGGCGATGTTGAACTCGGCCAGGTCCAGCGCAGCACTGTTCAGGCGTAGCAGGCTGGTCTGCTCACCCTGCTGTGCCAACAGCACTTCAGCCTTGGCCGGCAGCGGCAGCTGCGCATGGCCACCACCTTCGGTCTTGCCCTGGGCCAGTACCCGGCCATCCTTGTCGAGCACTTCCAGGTTGACGCCTTGCAGAGCCTTGCCCCCTTCCAGGGCTTGGGTGAACACGTCCAGACGATCCTGGTAGCGATGCACCGACAGGCCGATATCGCTGAGGGTGAACAAAGTCGCCGGCTGCGAATAGTTGTAGGTACCCGAGGCACGCATCACCGCCAGGTAAACGCCGGGTTGTTGCAAGGGCTGGAGCCCGCCGATCGGCAGCAACAGGGTCTCACGGGTGTTGCGTGCAGGGTTCAGGTCGAATCGCCCGCCGTAGACCAGTTCGGCCATGGGCAGCAGATCTTTGGCCTCATAGGTTTGCAGGCTGCTGTTGCGTCCCCATCGGCTGAGGAACGCCGGCAGCGACTGGGGCTTGATACGGAAGAACTCGACATCGACCTTGTCGACGTTCAGCGCAATCACCGGCAGGCCTTCGGCCAGGCGTGTCGGCAGCAACGAGCCGCGGCTGGCAAAGCCGATGCTCGGCTCCAGGTCGCGGGTCTCCAGGCGGCTGACCGACTCGCTGGCCAGGGTATTGCCATTGACCCCACGCAAGCCGGCATCCACTGTCAGCACCAATTTGCGCTTGGGCTCCAAGTGGCGCAGGCGCACTTCCATCAGGTTATCCGACAGTTCCCAGGCACCGTCGACCTTGCCGTTGACGGTATCGACCAGGTGCAGTTTGTCGGCCAGCTTCTGCTCGGGGTCCAGTGGCACTGAAAACGAAATGGACAAGGTGCTCGCACCGTCGAGCTGCACCTCCGAGACATCCACCACCGCCAGTTCCCGGCCGGCAAAACGCTGCGCCAGCACTGCTACATCCTGCAGCGGACGCGGCTTTGCCGCTGGCGTCTCGGCGACCTTTTCGCTGGGCGCGGGCGCAGGTGCCGGCTTGTCCGGCGAAGACGAATCACAGGCGCTCAGCAACGCGAGCGCACAGGCCAGCCACAATCCTTTGTTCAGCATGGGAGACTCTTTGGCAGCGGTGTCTAAGGGGTGAACTATATATCAACATCCATGAGCAGGCCGCAAAGCGACCGGCGGCCCGGACGCTTAACGGGTGGCAGCCGAACCTACCCAATCCTCCACTCGCAGCCCTCCCACGCGGCTGAACTCGCCGAGATTATTGGTCACCAACACCAACCCCAACGATCTGGCATGGCCGGCAATCATCTGGTCGTAGGGACCGATCGGCTTGCCAATTTTTGACAGTTCCGCCCGAAGTTGTCCGCTGTGCGCCGCCGCTCGGTGGTCATAGTTCAGAACTTCAAGCCTTGCCGCAAAACCTTCGATGACCGCCAGATTCCGCTCCGCAGCAGATGATTTTTCTGCACCGTAGATGAGTTCCATCAGCGTGATTGTACTGATGCACAACTGCCCATGATGACGGGTGAATGCTTCCCGTACTTCCTGGGGCTTGTTCTTGAGGGTGAAAGTGCAAATTTTGGTGTCGAGCATGTACTTGAGCATTAAAAAGTCTCACGTTCCTGATCGGCTGGCTGCTCGCGCTCGGACATGAAGTCGGCGCTCACGCTCTCGCCGTCAAACCAGCTATCCCATGACTCACCGGCGGGAGTAATAAGGCGAGCACGCCCAATAGCTACCACATCGACCCGCGTGACATCGTCTGGCAATGCGACCGCCTTCGGTATGCGAATAGCCTGGCTGCGATTGCTCTTGAATACTGCACCTTGTTCCATGATCCACCTCATTTGGGATATACCCAATGTATGTCCAAGTGTAGTATTACGCTCGTATATGTCAATGGGATATGCCATATCCCCTACTCGGAGCCTGCATGTCCCAACTGCTAAACGACTGGCGCGACCGCTCGACCCATCGGCGGGTCTGGGCGCTGGCCGCGCCGATGATTCTTTCGAACATCTCCGTGCCGCTGGTAGCTTTGGTCGATAGCGCGGTGATCGGCCATTTGCCCCATGCCCACCAGCTGGGTGCGGTAGCGGTAGGTGCCAGCCTTTACAGCCTGCTGGCCTGGGCCATGGGTTTTCTACGCATGGGCTCGACGGGCTTTGCTGCGCAAGCGGCCGGGCGTAACGACGGTGCCGGGTTGCGGCAGATCCTGCTGCAAGGGTTGTTGTTGGCGCTGTTGTTTTCAGCGCTGCTGGGGTTGTTGGCGATTCCCTTCAGCCATGCCGCGTTGAGCCTGATGCAGCCCTCGGCCGCCCTTGAACAAACCACCCATGATTTTTTCCAGACGCGCCTGTTCGGCCTGCCCGCAGCCCTTGCCAGTTTTGCCTTGGTGGGCTGGTTTCTCGGCACCCAGAATGCCCGTGCGCCGCTGGCGATACTGCTGACCACCAATTTGCTGAACATTGCCTTGAATCTGTGGTTCGTGCTGGGTCTGGACTGGGGTGTAGTCGGTTCGGCGCGGGCCTCGGTGGTGGCGGAATGGAGCGCTGCGCTACTGGGCATGGCCCTGACTCGCCCGGCCTTGCGCGCCTATCCCGGCAAGGTCGCCTGGGCTGCATTGCGCCGCTGGCAAAGCTGGCGGCCGCTGCTGGGGGTCAACCGCGATATCTTCATCCGCAGCCTGGCGCTGCAGGCTGTTTTTCTGCTGATAACCATCCAGGGTGCACGCCTGGGCGATGCCACAGTGGCAGCCAATGCCTTGTTGCTCAATGGCCTGCTACTCACCGCTCACGCACTCGATGGTTTGGCCCATGCGGTCGAGGCCTTGTGCGGCCATGCCATTGGCGCACGTGATCGACAGGCCTTGCGTCGCTCGCTGACCGTCGCCTGCGGCTGGTCGCTGCTGGCAAGCCTGGCGTTTGCCGTGCTGTTCATGTTGGGCGGGCATTTGTTCATCGAACTGCAGACGAACATAGCCGCCGTACGTGAAACAGCCTTCCAGTACCTGCCGTACCTGGCGGTGTTGCCGCTGGTGGCGGTCTGGAGTTACTTGCTCGATGGGCTGTTCATTGGCGCTACCCGGGCTCGGGAAATGCGCAATGGCATGTTGCTCAGCGTGGCCATTGCCTTGCCGGTTGCCTATGCCGCAAAGGATTTGGGCAATCACGGGTTGTGGCTGGGGTTTCTGCTGTTCATGGCGTTGCGGGCGGTGACGCTGGGGGGGATTGCCTGGCGATTGCAGAGGAAGGATGCGTGGTTGGGTAGTTCAGCGCGTTGATCTGAAGGCCCTATCGCGGGCAAGCCCGCGATAGGGTCAGCGGCATCAACTCAAGACGACAGATAAGAAGACCGCGTCAGCCCCAAACGCAACGCATCCAGGAACTGAGTACGCTCTCGCGCACTGATCTTGGCGCTGGCGCACTTGTCGCGGTAATGAGTCATCAGCTCCTCCGGCGACAGGTGCACATAGCGCAGCATGTCCTCGATGGTGTCGTGGGTCTCGATACCGGCGCTGTACACGCTGCCATCCGGGTTCTGATAGAGGTTCACCGAGTCGGTGTCGCCGAACAGGTTGTGCATATCGCCGAGGATTTCCTGGTAGGCACCCACCAGGAAGATACCCAGCAGGTAGTCCTCACCTTCATTGACCGCATGCACCGGTAGGCTGGTCTCGATGCTTTGTTCATCGACGTACTGGTTGATCTTGCCGTCCGAGTCACAGGTCAGGTCTTGCAATACCGCGCGGCGCATCGGCTCTTCGTCGAGTCGGTGCAGCGGCAGAATCGGCAATACCTGGCCTATGGCCCAGGTGTCAGGCAGGCTCTGGAACACCGAGAAGTTGCAGATGTACTTGTCGGCCAGCTTGTCGTTGAGTTCGTCGAGCACCTGGCGGTGGGAACGCTGGCGCGCTTTGAGTGAGTTGTGCAGGCGACGGCACACCGCGAAGTAGCACTGCTCTGCCAGGGCTTTCTGGGCCAGGGTGATCTTGCCGTCGGCGTACTGGGCCGCAACATCACTCATGTAATGCGTTGCGCGCCAGTAGGTTTCTGTGACCATTTCGATATCGGTCGGACCAAGCAGATCCACCAGCCACTGCACGGTCTCGGGCAGGTTTTCCTTGTCTTCGATCTGGGGTACTTCGTCGTTGTGCTTCTCGACGTCGGTCACCTGCACCACCAGCATGGCGTGGTGCGCCGTCAGCGAGCGGCCGCTTTCAGAGAAGATATGCGGGTGCGGCAGGCCCTGGGCGTCGCAGAATTCCTTGAGCATGCCAACCACGACACCGGCGTAGTCATCCATGTCGTAGTTGATAGAGCTGGCATTGCGCGAGTGGGTACCGTCGTAGTCGACACCCAGGCCACCGCCCACGTCGATATGGTCGACCGGTAGTCCCAACGCGCGCAGTTCACCGTAGTAACGGATGGCTTCCTTGAACCCGTGCTGGTAGTCGGCCAGGTTGGCGATCTGCGAGCCCATGTGGAAGTGCAACAGGCGAATGCCCTGGTCCAGGCCCGCCGCGCGGAAGCGATCGACAACCGAGATCAACTGCGCAGCCGACAAACCGAACTTGGATTTCTCGCCACCGGTATCGGCCCACTTGCTCGATGCCAGGGACGACAGGCGCACGCGCAAGCCGACCTGCGGCTTGACCTTGAGGTCCGCCGCCTCTTCGATCACCAGCGCCACTTCCGATTCTTTTTCGATGACGATGAACACGTTGTGGCCCAGCTTCTGCCCCATCAGTGCCAAACGGATGAACTCGCGGTCCTTGTAACCGTTGCAGACGATGGTGCCGCCCTTGGGCGCCAGCGCCAGCACAGCCAGCAGCTCGGGCTTGGAACCGGCTTCAAGGCCAATCGACACGTTCTGGGTGGCGATGATGTTCTCCACCACCGCTTCTTGCTGGTTGACCTTGATCGGGTACAGGGCGGTGTACACGTTCTGGTATTCCAGGCGCGCGATGTTGGCGTCGAACGCGCCGGTCAGCTGGCGCACGCGGTCTTGCAGGATGTCCGGGAAACGGACCAGCAAGGGCAGGGACAAGCCACTCTTGCGCAGCTCATCGACCTGCTCGAACAAGTCGATTGGCGCGCTGCTCGGACCGTTGGGGCGAACTTCGACGCGCCCGGCCTCGTTGATCGCGAAGTAACCGGCCCCCCAATGGCGTATCCCATAAACACTGCGGCTGTCCGCAACTGTCCATTGGCTGCCATCGTCTTTGCGTGTGCGTCGTACGGACATCGAAGTCCCCTATAGAAAAGTCAAAAAACACTGCCCGAACTGGCTGCGAGCAATGTATGAAATGTAGATGACGATTGTCAGAATCCCGGGAATAGACCTCAAGATTCCAAGCGAGTTTAGAAAAGCATGGAGCAACCCGCGCAGCCGAACGGTTCCAGCTCCACCGGAAACATTGGCAAAACGAGGGTTTTGGAGATCAGCCGCCAGACTTCTTGGCTTTGAAGCCGTGCTTGACCAGCTCTGCTAATAGCAGTTCGACGTGGTCGCCCTGGATCTCGATGACACCATCCTTCAACGAGCCGCCCGTGCCGCAGCGCCTCTTGAGGGTGGTAGCGAGCTCCTTGAGCTCATCGAGTGCCAGTGGCACGCCAGTGACCGTGGTGACGGTCTTGCCACCGCGGCCCTTGCTTTCGCGGCGCACGCGAGCAATGCCATCCCCTTCGGGGACAGTGGTCTGTTTACAGGTACAGGCTTCTATCGGCTGACGGCAGTCAGGACAGTGCCGACCTGCGTCGGTGGAGAACACCAGGCCGCCCAGGGCGGCGAAGGATGCGGCTTTCTTGGCCACCTTTGATCCTCTTCGGAGGACAAAAACTGGTCGACCGGGGCCGACCGCGAAGCCCCACTCTGGCAGGGGCAGCGCACTGAAGCAGGGAAGCTGCTTCAGCTTGAAAAGGTCGCGCAGTGTAACGGCAAATGACACGATTGCTAAGTCCAAAACTGCGCCATTTTGCACAGCAATCGCGACCTTATTTGTGCCCGGCGATGAATCGGTTCAATGCGGCCAGCGAGTCCGGGCAGTACGGCTTTAGCTGACTGTCCTGCAGTGCCTGCGCCAAAGGCAGGAAGCGCGCTTCGCTGACCTCTTCCGGTTGCAGGCGCAATGGCCCATCCCAGACGGCCGAGAACACCGCGCACCAGAGCCGGTTGCCAGGCTGGTCGAAAAAGAAGTGCTCGTGAGCGCGCAACTCCACCCCCGCTACGCCCAACTCCTCCTCCAGCTCCCGCGCCGCCGATTCGGCATAGCTTTCATTGGCCTGGACCATACCGCCAGCTGCCACATCCCAGTAACCGGGGTAGATGGCCTTGCTCAAGGTACGCCGGTGCACGCATAACTCACCGGCGGGGTTGAACAACAGGATATACGTGCCACGCCCGATCAAGCCGCGCTCGCGCAACTCGGCCCGGGGCAAGGCGCCCAGGAGCTGGTCCTGTTCGTCGACCCAGGCGATGGTTTCGGCATCGGAGGCTGCTCTGTGAGCCGCCTCGGTAGCGGAGATCGGCATGCTTAGCCCTGTGACAAGAGTTGGCGCAAATCGATGACGGCTGCGTTTGCCCTGGAAATATAGTTGGCCATGACCAGCGAGTGGTTGGCCCAGATGCCGAAGCCACTGCCGTTGAGCACCATGGGGCTCCACAACGACTCTTGCGATGCTTCCAGTTCGCGGATGATCTGGCGCACGCTGACGGTCGCGTTCTTCTTGGCCAGCACATCGGCGAAGTCGACTTCGATGGCGCGCAACAGGTGCGACAACGCCCAGGCCTGGCCACGGGCCTCATAGAACACGTTGTCGATCTGCAGCCACGGGGTTTCCACGATTTCTTCGTCCACGATCGGCGCCTGGCCCGGGGTGAGCGATTCGGTTTTCAGCGAGCTGTTGAGCTTGACCCGGCCAACGCTGGCGGACAATCGCTGCGACAACGAGCCCAGGCGCGTGGCCACATCGCCCAGCCAGTTGTTCAGGTTATCGGCACGGGTGTAGAACAATGCGCCCTTCTGGTCCGGTGCCGACAAACGTGCCTGATAACGGCTCAGGGAGTTGATGCCTTCCTGGAACTCGGACTCGCTGGAAGGCAGGATCCAGCTCTTGTTGTCGAAGTTGAACCGCGGCTCGGCACGGGCCAGGTCGGCGTCTTCGGTCGACTGCGACTGCGAGCGGGCAAAATCCTTGCGCAGGGCCCGGCTCAAGTCACGGACCTGGACCAGCACGCCGTATTCCCAGCTGGGCATGTCGTCCATCCACAGCCCCGGTGGAAAACGGTCGTTGGAGATGTAGCCGCCAGGCTTGTTCAACAGGGTACCGGCGACGGTCTTGAGCGTTTCGACGGTGGTATAGCCGGCCACCATGGTCTTGTTCTCACGCTCGGCAGCCATTTGCGCGTTCTGTTGCACCGGAAACAGATTCGGCTCGGCACTCCAGTACCAACCCACCAAAAATGCCACCACCAAGTAGAGAAACACCAGGGTGCCCAGTGCGCGACTGAACAGCAGACCACTGAAGTAACTGCGTGCGCCGGCCCCTCGGGCATCGACGCGCTCACGCGTCTGCGCTTTGCCTGTACGGTTTTTCCAGTCCAGCATGGCTATGTCCTTTCGATAACGTCAATTCAGTGCTTCGACCGCAACCCCATTGCATCGTGCTGTTGAGCGGCCGGGATTGCCACAGGAGCCCTGCACTATAAAGGAAGCGCGCGCACAAGCATAAGTGACTCACTGGTCATAAAATGAATTCAAGGAGCTGGCAGTTTGTTGACGTATGACATCCTGTTTTCCGGAAAAGAAGTGCTAGCATAGGGCCATTACTCGACTCCAGCCTCACCCTTATAGTAGTCAGGATATGACCGAGCCAGAAGAACCCAACCGCGAACGTCTCAAGCAGCACTTTGCCCAGCGGGTCATTCATCAAGCTCGTCAAATTCTTGAGATCTGGCAGCGCCTGCAACGCGCCGAATGGTCGCCCAATGACCTGGCCGAACTGGCCGACGCCAATTTGCGCCTGCTGCGTTTCGCCGAGCGCTTCGAGCAAATCGAGCATATGCGCCTGGCGCAGACCATCAGCCAGGTACTGCTGGCGGTGCAAGATAACCACGGGCGCTTGAGCAGCGAACTGATCCACGAGCTCAACCGGCTGATGCAGCGACTGTCACGCACAGGCCTGCGCCAGGGTGATCAACTGGAACAAACCCAGCTGCCGCCATTGCGCAAACCCATCTACCTGATGCTGCAAGACCACGAGCGGGGCGAACGCCTGGCGCGGCAACTGGAGTTTTTCGGCCTGCACGCCTATGCATTGGAGACCGTTGCAGCCTTTCGCGCTTCCATGCTCGAACGCTTGCCGGCCGCCATCGTCATGGACGTCGACTTCGTTGGGCCTGGCCAGGGCTTGGCGTTAGCGGCGCAGGCCCAGCAAGGCCTGGAGCAGAAAATCCCGCTGCTGTTTTTCAGCCTGCATGAAACCGACACCCCGACCCGCCTGGCGGCCGTGCGCGCAGGTGCCCAGGAGTTCCTGACCGGAACACTGGAAGCCTCCAGCCTGCTGGAAAAAGTCGAAGCGCTGACCAGCATCGCCCAGTACGAACCGTTCAAGGTGCTGATCATCGATGATTCCCGGGCCCAGGCGCTGCACACTGAACGCCTGCTCAACAGCGCCGGCATCGTTACCCGGACCTTGATCGACCCGATCCAGGCCATGGCTGAACTGGCCGACTTCCAGCCCGACCTGATCATCCTCGATATGTACATGCCAGCCTGCACCGGCACCGAGCTGGCCAAGGTCATCCGCCACAACGACCGCTACGTCAGCGTGCCGATCATTTACCTGTCGGCCGAAGATGACCTGGAAAAGCAACTCGATGCCATGAGTGAAGGCGGCGACGACTTCCTGACCAAGCCGATCCAGCCGCGCCACCTGATCACCACCGTGCGCAACCGCGCCTCCAGGGCGCGCAACCTCAAGGCGCGCATGGTCCGCGACAGCCTGACGGGCCTGTACAACCATACGCACATCCTGCAACTGCTCGAAGACTGCAGCTACCGCGCGAGGCGCGAAGGCAAGCCACTGAGTTTCGCCATGCTCGATATCGACCACTTCAAGAAGGTCAACGACAGCCATGGCCATCCCATGGGCGACCGTGTCATCAAGAGCCTGGCGTTGTTCCTGAAGCAGCGCCTGCGCAAATCCGACTACATTGGCCGCTATGGCGGCGAAGAATTCGCCATTGTCATGCCCAACACTGACCTGGCTGCGGCCTACAAGGTGCTGGACGAAATCCGCCAGCGCTTTGCGGAAATCCACTACCCCGCGCAACCCCGCGACCTGTCCTGCACGTTCAGTGCTGGCGTGGTGCAGTTATGCGAAGGCTCCGACGCCCTGGTCATGGCGACCCAGGCCGATGAGGCGCTGTACCGGGCCAAAGGTTTGGGCCGCAATCGAATCCAGGGCGTCGACAGCTGAAGAGCAAACTACCACTATTTTTTCTTGCACACTGTCCTCAGTCATAACCCTGTCATTAAAACGCAATAAGTTCAGGCACTTACCATCCGCTATCGGTAGTACCTACGTATGCGCCTGAAAATTCTTACCAATCTCAACACCCTGTTGCTCGTCACCGTCTGCTGCGCGCTGGGGGCCACGCTGTGGTGGTCGCAACGGGCACTGGAGCGTCCCTACCTGTTGATGGAGCGTTATTTGGGGCTGTCGCAACACTTTCAGGATCAGGTTGCCCGCAGCATCGAGGACTACCTGGCCAGCGGCGATGCACTACGCCATAGCAGCGCTACCCAGGCTATCGCGACCTTGCAGCACGACAGTCGTGAACTGCCCGCCGAACTGGTCAGCCAGATCCGTCCGAGCCTGGAAGCCTTGCAGGCTTTCAGCAGCACCCAATTGCTCGCGGCAGGGAAGCTGGCAGGCGACCCACAGGCCTTGCTGGTGCAGGCCGAACGGGAGATGAGCGCAAACCTCGAGCAATTGGCAAGTTATGCCGACAGCAGCGGCAATGCCGATGCCGTTCGCTATCAAGCCCCGCTGTTCGGCGCCGCGCAGCACCTGGCACGCTTGTCGGCCGCACGAGAAAAGCTGGTCGGTAGCAGGCGTAGCGAGCTGGCCGCCGATGTCGAACGTGAACTGGCGGCCATGGCTGCTCATGTACAAAGTATCGAAACCCTGCCACTGCTGGGCGTAACCAGCCAGGCATCGGGCAATGACGACTTTGCCGCATTGATGGGCCTGCAGAGTGAGGTGAAAGCCCAGGCCCAGGACGCAGGGCTTGACCTCAAGCGAGAGTTGCAAAGCCTTCTCAAGCGCTACCCTGCCGAACTGGAGCGCACCCGCGCGCAGATCCAGCACCGTACCGAACTGGGCGCCGAAGCGGTCGCAAGAATCGCCGACGTGCAAGCGGCCATTGCCGGCCTGGAGCCCGAAGTACGCAGCCAGCACGGGCGTATCCAGGGCGAAGTACGGATCATCCAGGGCGTCATGATTGGCTTGATCCTGCTGATTGCCTTACTGATCGACACCCTGCAACGGCGCCTTGCCCGCGTACTGACCAACCTGGCACCGGCGCTTTCGCTCTGGGCCGATGGCGACTTCAGCCAACCGATCGCCCTTGGCGTCACCAATCGTGAGATGCACGACATTGAAATGTCTCTCAACAGGTTGCGCGCCTACCTGGTCGACCTGGTCGGAACCATCCGCAGTAATGCCGAACAAGTGGCTGGCAGCAGTCGAGCACTGGCCGACCTCAGCGGTGGCCTGCACAGAGGTGCCGAACGCCAGGCCGGCGACACCGCGCAAATTCGCGATGCCCTGGGCGAATTGGAAGCCACGATCCAGCAGGTCGCCGGCGATGCCAGCCAGGCTGCCGACGCTAGCCGCCACGCTGGCCGAGCTGTGCAACAGGGCCAGGCGGTAATCGGCCAGAGCCTGACCGGGCTGCATGCGCTGGTTGGCGAAGTACAGGGCAATGCGCAGATGATCGAACGGCTGGCAGAAGAGTCAGCCACCATCGGCGGCGTGCTGACGGTGATCCGCTCGATTGCCGACCAAACCAACCTGCTGGCCCTGAACGCGGCTATCGAGGCGGCCCGTGCCGGAGAAATGGGCCGTGGCTTCGCGGTGGTGGCCGAGGAAGTTCGCTCGTTGGCCCAGCGCACGACAGGCGCCACCGGTGAAATCCAGACCTTGATCGCAGGCTTGCAGCAAGCGGCACGCCAGTCGGTGGAGGGCATGCGCGCCCAGGTAGAACACGCCGAAGCGACCGCCAGCAAGGCGCAAGCTGCCGATGGCGCCCTGGATGAAATCGTCACGGCAATCCAGACCATTGCCGACACCTCCGTACGGATCGCCGACGCCACCGCGTACCAGAGCGGCGCGGTGAGTGAGATTCGCGATCACAGTGAACGTATTCACTTGCTCGGGGAGGATAATTTGAAGCGCATTGGTGAAGGGCGGCATGAAGGGGAGCAGTTGTTGGTGTTGGGTGGGCAGTTACATACGGCGGTGCAGGCGTTTCGGGTTTGACTTGAGGGCCCTATCGCGGGCAAGCCCGCTCCTACAGGCAGCGCGGAACTTTGTAGGAGCGGGTTTGCCCGCGATAGGGCACTTAGGAACACCAACGAAACCCCGCCTTACAACCCCACCCCCTGCAGACGCCGCCGCACTCCGCTATCATGCGTTCACCTTTGCTTCGCGAGAACACCATGCGCCGCCTGCTTTTGCTCCTGTTTTTGGTTCTGGCCATGCCCGCCTTCGGCACCGGCCTGCTCGACAGCCGTCCGAGCGCAACCTTCGGTGGTGCGCCACTGAACAACAGTGACGAATTCCTGCCGGTGCGCGAGGCATTCAAGCTAAGCCTGGTACAAAGCGACGGCCAAACCATCAAGCTGCGCTTTGTCGCCAGCGAGGGCTACTACCTTTACCGCCACCGCTTCCAGTTCCACACCGAGCCTGCCGATATCGCCCTGGGCGCTGCGCAGTTACCCACAGGTGAGCAGAAGCACGACGAATTCTTCGGTGAGGTAGAGGTCTACCACGGCATTGTCGATATCGACCTGCCGCGCCCTGCAAACGATCAGCGCCCCTTTACCCTCGCCGTGACTTACCAGGGATGCGCCGACAAAGGTCTGTGCTACCCACCGGAAACCGAACGCCTGAACATCGAAGGCAAGGGTGCCTTCAAAGTTGCTACCGCCCCGGCCGCCCAAGGGTGGGGTTGGAAGGAGCTGGCACTGTTTTTCCTCGCAGGCCTGGGCCTGACATTCACCCCTTGCGTATTGCCGATGCTGCCGATTCTTTCCGGCGTCGTGCTGCGCGGGCAGGTCGGTGGCTGGCGCGGGCTCAGCCTGTCGCTGGCCTATGTGCTGCCCATGGCCGCCTGCTTTGCCCTGCTAGGTGCGCTGATGGGCATGTTCGGCGCTGAACTGAACCTGCAGGCACGCCTGCAATCGGCTTGGGTCTTGGTGCCTTTCTCGCTGTTTTTCGTGGTATTCGCCCTGGCCATGTTCGGCCTGTTCGAACTGAAACTGCCCAACGCCGTCAGCTCACGCCTGGAATGGGTGGCCGGGCACACTCATGGCGGCTCGTTGCTGGGCGCTGCGGTGCTGGGGGTAGTTTCCAGCCTGCTGGTGTCGCCCTGCGTCTCGGCTCCGCTGGCCGGCGCCCTGCTTTATATCAGTGCCAGTGGTGATGCTGCCGGTGGTGCACTCAAGCTGTTCAGCCTGGGCCTGGGCATGGGCGCGCCGTTGTTGCTGGTGGCCACCGGTGGCGCAACCTGGCTGCCCAAGAGCGGCCCATGGCTGGTAACGGTCAAGAACGCCATCGGCGTACTGCTGCTGGGCCTGGCCATTGGCCTGCTCAGCCGCATACTGCCAGGCGCGGTGACTTTGCTGTTGGTGGGATTGCTCGCAGCAGGCACGGGCATTTTCCTCGGGGCGCTGGAGTTTATTGCCAAGTCGACCCAGCAACGCCTCGCGCAACTGCTGGGACTGTTCCTGATGGTGTATGCGCTGGCGTGCTGGTACGGCGCCTTCAGCGGCCAGACCGATCCGTTCAAGCCCTTGGGGCGCACGCCCCTGGCCGTTGCCGGCGAAGTTGCCGTAGCCCAGCCGCGCAGCGACTGGCAAACCATCGCGACCCCCACCGCGTTGGAAAAAGTACTGGCTGAAGCCAGCAGCAGCGGCCAGCCATTGGTACTGGACTGGTATGCCGACTGGTGCATCAGCTGCAAGGTCATCGAGCACGAAGTACTGAATGCTCCAGAGGTGGTCAGCCAACTCAAAGGTTTTCGTCTTGTACGTTTCGATATGACGGCGAG
The DNA here is from genome assembly GCA_964453495.1 of uncultured Pseudomonas sp. Lineage (GTDB taxonomy): Bacteria > Pseudomonadota > Gammaproteobacteria > Pseudomonadales > Pseudomonadaceae > Aquipseudomonas. Next base: position 57,040 of record CAYVPI010000010.1, read on the forward strand.
CAACGCCGAACAACGCGCCCTGCTTGACCGCTACAAGTTGTTCGGCCCACCGGCCCTCCTGTTTTTTGCAGCGAACGGCAGCGAATTACCCCTCGCTCGCGTGGTTGGCGAGGTGAATGCCGGCGAATTTGCACAACATTTGTCGAGCATTCGTGGCGATCTCGGTCTATAACCTTTGAGGGCTGCCGTTCCAGGCAGCCCAGGTGACCAAATTTCACACGACAGTCACAAATTTCTCGCGAATATCGCTCATCGTGCTGGCTATTGTAGGCAACTGGACAGCGCTGGATGCTTTGCGGCATAGTCGCTGCGCATTCAATGGCAACCGACCTCGAGAGGAACGTAGATGGCAACGCTACTGGTACTGCACGGCCCCAACCTGAACCTGCTCGGCACCCGCGAGCCAGGCGTCTATGGTGCAGTGACCCTGGCCCAGATCAACCAGGACCTGGAACAACGGGCTCGCGCCAGCGGCCATCATCTGCAGTACCTGCAAAGCAATGCCGAGTACGAATTGATCGACCGCATTCATGCCGCCCGCAGTGAAGGCGTGGATTTTATTCTCATCAATCCGGCAGCTTTTACGCACACCAGCGTCGCATTACGTGACGCATTGCTGGCAGTGAGCATCCCATTCATCGAAGTGCATTTGTCCAACGTGCACAAGCGCGAGCCTTTTCGCCATCACTCCTACTTCTCGGATGTCGCGGTAGGCGTGATTTGCGGCCTTGGCGCCAGTGGTTACCGACTGGCCCTGGAAGCCGCCCTGGAGCAATTGGCCGCTACTGCAAAACCCTGATTTCGAGAGCCTGGTCGCAAGACGAGGCCTTTAGAAAGTTTGAATACACAGCATATGCGCCCCTGACCGACCCTTGGGAGTTGATGATTAATGGATATTCGTAAAGTTAAGAAATTGATCGAACTGCTGGAAGAATCCGGCATCGACGAGCTCGAGATCCGTGAAGGCGAAGAATCCGTACGGATCAGCCGCCACAGCAAGACCCCAGCCCAGCAGTACTACGCGCCGGCTCCGGTTGCCGCCGCACCTGCACCTGTTGCTGCTGCCGCCCCAGCCGCTGCTGCCGAAGCCCCTGCTGCCGCGCCAAAGCTCAACGGCACCGTTGCCCGTTCGCCAATGGTCGGTACTTTCTACCGCAAGGCTTCGCCAACCTCGCCAGCCTTCGTTGAAGTCGGCCAGACCGTGAAGAAAGGCGACACCCTGTGCATCGTCGAAGCCATGAAGATGATGAACCACATCGAAGCTGAAACCAGCGGTGTGATCGAATCCATCCTCGTCGAAGACGGCCAGCCGGTTGAGTACGACCAACCGCTGTTCACCATCGTTTGAACCGCGGAGAGCCTTTGATGACTGCGAAGTTGGAAAAAGTTCTGATCGCCAACCGCGGTGAGATCGCCCTGCGGATTCTGCGTGCCTGCAAAGAGATGGGCATCAAGACCGTCGCCGTTTACTCCAAGGCCGACAAAGAGCTGATGCACCTGGGTCTGGCAGACGAGTCCGTCTGCATTGGCCCGGCGTCTGCCGCTCAGTCCTACCTGCACATCCCGGCCATCATCGCTGCCGCTGAAGTGACCGGCGCTACCGCCATTCACCCAGGCTACGGTTTCCTCGCGGAAAACGCCGACTTCGCCGAACAGGTCGAGAAATCCGGCTTTGCCTTCATCGGCCCGAAAGCCGACACCATTCGCCTGATGGGCGACAAGGTATCGGCCAAGGACGCGATGATCAAAGCAGGCGTTCCGACTGTACCGGGCTCCGACGGCCCACTGCCGGAAGACGAAGAAACCGCACTGGCGATTGGTCGTCAGGTCGGTTACCCGGTGATCATCAAGGCCGCAGGCGGCGGCGGTGGTCGCGGCATGCGCGTTGTGCACAAGGAAGAAGACCTGATCGCTTCGGCCAAGCTGACCCGCAGCGAAGCCGGTGCAGCGTTCGGCAACCCGATGGTCTACCTGGAAAAATTCCTGACCAACCCACGTCACGTGGAAGTGCAGGTACTTTCCGACGGCCAGGGCCACGCCATTCACCTGGGCGACCGTGACTGCTCCCTGCAGCGCCGCCACCAGAAGGTTTTGGAAGAAGCACCGGCACCGGGCATCGATGAAAAAGCCCGCCAGGAAGTCTTCGACCGCTGCGTACGCGCCTGCATCGAGATCGGCTACCGCGGCGCGGGCACCTTCGAGTTCCTCTACGAGAACGGCCACTTCTACTTCATCGAGATGAACACTCGCGTGCAAGTGGAACACCCGGTATCGGAGATGGTCACTGGCATCGACATCGTCAAGGAGATGCTCAGCATCGCCGCTGGCAACAAGCTGTCGTACACCCAGGATGACGTGGTCATCCGCGGTCACGCGCTGGAATGCCGGATCAACGCCGAAGACCCGAAAACCTTCATGCCGAGCCCAGGCACGGTCAAGCATTTCCACGCTCCAGGCGGCAACGGCGTTCGCGTCGATTCGCACCTGTACAGTGGTTATGCCGTTCCGCCGAACTACGATTCGTTGATCGGCAAGCTGATCACCTACGGCGCAACCCGTGACGAAGCCATGGCGCGCATGCGCAATGCGCTGGACGAGATCGTGGTCGACGGCATCAAGACCAACATCCCGCTGCACCGCGACCTGGTTCGCGATGAAGGCTTCTGCAAGGGTGGCGTCAACATCCACTACCTGGAACACAAACTGGCTAGCCAGGAATAAATTCCGGTTGCAGCAGCACAAAGCCCTCGGCCTCGGCCGGGGGCTTTTTTTGCTCTCAGAACCCCCCCTCACCCCAGCCCTCCCGGAACGCCGGACCGCCCCAAAGGGGAGAGGGGGCCAATTTGTAATTGCCGAAATGGTTGCCACACTCGGGATCCGCTCCCTCTCCCCACTGGGGAGAAGGTTGGGGTGAGGGGTGGCCTCGATAGTACAGCCACATTCGTCTTTACCCGTCCACTCTTGTAAACTGACCGGCTATCGCGGCTGACCCCCGCCCTGTATTTATTCAAAGGTGCCCGCCATGCCTTGGCTGCAAGTACGCCTGGCCATCAGCCCGGAACAAGCCGAAACCTACGAAGACGCCTTCCTTGAAGTCGGCGCCGTTTCGGTTACCTTCATGGACGCCGAAGACCAGCCGATTTTCGAACCGGAACTCAACACCACGCCGTTGTGGTCGCACACCCACCTGCTGGCCCTGTTCGAAGCCGACGCGGAACCCGCTGCGGTGCTCGCCCATATGCAGTTGCTGACCGGCGCCGATCTGCCCGAGCACCATGTGGAAGTGATCGAAGACCAGGACTGGGAGCGCAGCTGGATGGATAACTTCCAGCCCATGCGCTTCGGCCAGCGCCTGTGGATCGTACCCAGCTGGCACGCCGCGCCCGAGCCTGGTGCAGTCAACCTGCTGCTCGACCCGGGCCTGGCCTTTGGCACTGGCACCCACCCAACCACCGCCCTGTGCCTGGAATGGCTCGACGGCCAGGACCTGAAGGACTGCGAAGTGCTGGACTTCGGTTGCGGCTCCGGCATCCTGGCCATCGCCGCCCTGTTGCTGGGCGCCAGGCAGGCTGTGGGAACCGATATCGACTTCCAGGCCCTGGAAGCCTCACGGGACAACGCCGACCGCAACCAGATCGCTGCCGAACGCTTCGCGCTGTACTTGCCCGAAGACATGCCGCAGGTACAGGCCGACGTGGTGGTTGCCAACATCCTGGCCGGCCCGCTGGTATCGCTGGCACCGCAGATTTCCAGCCTGGTCAAGCCAGGTGGGCGCCTGGCACTGTCGGGTATCCTGGCCGAGCAAGGTGATGAAGTCGCTGCCGCCTACACCCAGGACTTCGACCTGGACCCGATCGCCAATCGTGACGGCTGGGTACGCATCAGTGGTCGCCGCCGCTGAGAGCGCCTAGAATGGTCATCTGCATAACCCGGATCGCCGCATGACCGACAGTTTCGTCACCCAGTGTCCTCATTGCCAGACCAGCTTCCGCGTCAGCCACAACCAATTGAGCGTGGCGCGCGGCGTGGTGCGTTGCGGCGCCTGCCTGCAGGTGTTCAACGCCGCTCGGCAATTGCTCGAGCAAAGTGCTGCCCAGGTACCGCCCGCCGTTGTGCCTCCCGCCGCACCTGAGCCTGCGCCCGAGCAGCCCCTGGCCGCAGGCCGTCGCGAATGGTCGGCTGCAGACCTCGACCTCGACGAGCTCGACCTGGATGGCGAACTGGCCAAGCTTGAACAACGGGAAATTCAACCGACCACCGTGTTCAGCCACGCTGCGGCGCCCGCCAAGGATTCGCTGAGCGCCCAGCGCGACACCCCTGGCGCCGATGATGAAACCTGGCCCGACAGCCTGTTCAGCGAGCCTGCCAGCGAGCGCCAGGCACTCGATGACATCGTCGAGCCACTACCACCGATCATCGACCAGGGCCCGCTGGAGCTCGAGCCGCAACCCCACGAGCGAACCGAGCCGTCGCTTACGCTCAGCGATATCGACCTGGAAGAAACACCGACCGCGCCAGCGCTGCACGCGGTCGAACAGCACGAACGAACCGAGCGGGCCGAACACTTTTCTGCCCTGGACGCCGATTCCGAGCTCGATCCGCACGAACACGCTGAACCAGAGCCCGCCCACCCGCGCGAAAAGCACGTGCGCAACGAGCCGGCGATGCACGACGCCCCGCTGCTCGACCTGGTGGACGACCCGCTGCAACTGGACTGGCAAAAACGCCGCAGCCCCTGGGGGCGGCGCCTGCTCTGGCTACTGTTGATCGTACTGGCAGCTGCGGCCTTGGCCGGCCAGTACATCTGGTACCACTTCGATGAACTGGCGCGCCAGGATCAATACCGCCCCTGGTTCCAGCAACTGTGCCCCGAAATCGGCTGCACCGTACCGTCGAAGGTTGATATTGCCCTGATCAAGAGCAGTAACCTGGTGGTGCGCAGCCACCCGGAATTCAATGGGGCGCTGATCATCGATGCGATCATCTACAACCGTGCAACCTTTTCCCAGCCCTTCCCCCTGCTGGAATTGCGCTTCGCCGACCTCAATGGCCAGTTGATTGCCAGCCGTCGCTTCAAACCCGGTGAATACCTGAGCGGCGATATGGCCGGCAAAGCCGAAATGCCGCCGCAAACACCGATCCATATCGCCCTGGACATCCTCGACCCCGGCCCCAAAGCCGTGAACTACAGCCTCAGCTTCCGCTCCCCGGAATAACCCGGTCGGCGCATACGCCCGTAGCAACTGCCGAAGGCTGCGTCCCGATGTCGCTGCTATTTCAAGCCCGGACGCAGCCTACGGCACCTGCCACAGCTCGGTGTTGCTCAACCAAACCGGCTGGCATAAGCCGATAACTGTTCAGATTTTATCCAAATCGACCTTTATCCGGTCATCGAGAGCGGGTATTATGCCCACCCTTTTTCGAACTCTAATGATCCGGCCCCACAACAGGGAACACCTATGTCGGCGGTACGCATCGGCCCATACACACTGCAGAACAATTTGATCCTTGCCCCGATGGCAGGGGTGACGGACCAGCCCTTTCGTCAGTTGTGTCGACGACTGGGTGCAGGGTTGGTGGTCTCGGAAATGGTCAGCAGCGACATGAGCCTGTGGAACAGCCGCAAGTCGCGTCTGCGCATGATTCACGAAGGTGATCCCGAGCCGCGCTCGGTACAGATCGCCGGTGGCGATGCGCAGATGCTGGCGGCCGCAGCCAGGGCAAATGTCGAGCTGGGTGCACAGATCATAGATATCAACATGGGTTGTCCAGCCAAAAAAGTATGTAACAAGGCTGCCGGCTCTGCTTTATTGAAAGACGAAGACCTGGTGCGCGAAATCCTTCACGCCGTGGTGGCCGCTGTCGAGGTGCCGGTCACCTTGAAAATTCGCACCGGCTGGGACCGGTCGAACAAAAATGGCATCACGGTGGCGAAGATTGCCGAAGAAGCCGGGATTCAAGCGCTCGCGGTCCATGGCCGGACCCGGGCCGACCTGTACACCGGTGAAGCCGAGTACGACACCATCGCTGCCATCAAGCAGGCGGTGTCGATACCGGTCTTTGCCAACGGCGACATCGACAATGCGCAAAAAGCCCGGTACGTGCTGCAAGCGACCGGCGCCGATGGTCTGTTGATCGGCCGGGCTGCCCAAGGGCGGCCGTGGATCTTTCGCGAGATCGAGCATTACCTGCGGACCGGCGAAACACTGCCGGCACCGCATTTGAACGAAGTGGAACGAATTCTGCTGGAACACCTGGCTGCGTTGCACGCCTTCTACGGCGATGTGATGGGCGTACGAATCGCCCGCAAGCATGTCGGCTGGTATCTGGCCACCCTGCCTGGTGCCAGGGAGTTTCGCGCCCACTTCAATCGTTTGGAAGATACGGAAGCGCAGTGCGCCAACGTTCGTGGTTTTTTCCGCGAACGTGAACAGAGCCTTGAGACAGAGGACGGACAAGGGGTGGCCGCATGACGATGATGACCGAGACTTTAGTGAGTGGAACAACGCCCGTGAGCGACAACGTGAATTTGAAACAGCACCTCAATACGCCAAGCGAAGAAGGTCAGACCCTTCGCGGGAGTGTCGAGAAGGCGCTGCACAATTATTTCGCCCACCTTGAGGGCGCTGCCGTCACGGATGTGTACAACCTGGTGCTCTCCGAAGTCGAGGCTCCCCTGCTCGAGTGCGTGATGAACTACGTCAAGGGCAACCAGACCAAGGCCAGCGAGATGCTCGGACTGAACCGGGGCACGCTGCGCAAGAAACTCAAGCAGTACGATTTGCTGTAAGCATTCAATCAAACCAGAAAGGCGCCCGCGTAAAACCGGTCGCCTTTTTTGCTGACTCCTTTGCTTTTGATGGAAATTGAAATGACCGACCAGACTACCCGCCTGCCGATCCGCCGCGCCTTGATCAGCGTTTCCGACAAGACCGGGATCCTCGAATTCGCCAAAGAGCTTGAAGCCCTGGGCGTCGAGATCCTCTCCACCGGCGGGACGTTCAAGCTGCTGCAGGACAACGGCGTTGCCGCAGTGGAAGTCGCGGATTACACCGGTTTCGCCGAAATGATGGACGGCCGGGTGAAAACCCTGCACCCGAAAATCCACGGCGGGATCCTCGGTCGTCGCGGTATCGACGACGCCATCATGAACGAGCACGGCATCAAGCCGATCGATCTGGTAGCGGTCAACCTGTACCCGTTCGAAGCCACCATCAACAAGCCAGGCTGCGACCTGCCGACCGCCATCGAGAACATCGACATCGGCGGCCCGACCATGGTCCGTTCGGCTGCCAAGAACCACAAAGACGTGGCCATCGTGGTCAATGCCAGCGACTACGGCCAGGTGCTGGAAAGCCTCAAGGCCGGCGGCCTGACCTACGCCCAGCGTTTCGACCTGATGCTCAAGGCATTCGAGCACACTGCTGCCTACGACGGTATGATCGCCAACTACATGGGCACCGTGAACCAGGCTGCCGAAACCCTGAGCACAGAAGGCCGCAGCGAATTCCCGCGCACCTTCAACAGCCAGTTCATCAAGGCCCAGG